>JAICMB010000541.1 GCA_025929455.1 Bryobacteraceae bacterium
GATCTCGGCGTTGGCGTGAATCCGGGCTGTCGGGTCCACCACCGCGGTTGGATGGATGGCCATCGCTCAGGCGAATTCGGCGGGAACAGGCTCCAGCGCCGGAGCCGGGCCGGCGGGCACTTTATCGGCCAGCTTGCACATCACTTCGGCTTCGGCCACCACCACTCCATCCACCGTCGCCGTCCCGTGCATCTTCGCTACCGACGCTTTCCTCTTCGTGACCTTCATCTCGATGCGAAGCTGGTCTCCCGGCACCACCGGCTTGCGAAACTTCGCCTGCTCCACCGACGCGAGCAGCACCAGTTTTTGATCGCGGTCCGGTATCTGCTTCAGCACCAGCACGCCCGCCACCTGCGCCATCGCTTCGACGATCAGCACGCCCGGCATCACCGGAAAATCCGGAAAATGGCCCGCGAAGAACGGCTCGTTGACCGTGACGTTCTTGATGCCCACGATCCGCTCCGGCTCCAGTTCGACGATGCGGTCCACCAGCAGCATCGGATACCGATGGGGAAGGATGTTGCGGATCTCCTGCACGTCCAGGATGGTCATTGAAGCTCAATTATAGCGGGCCGCCAACACTGTATTTGCCGGTACACTAGAGACATACAATCAAATCCAACCCAAGCCCGGGTTTGTCTGCGGGCCGCGCAACGTCGCCGCACCCTAGTGACAGGTTTTGACGTCTAATTGCGTACCGGAAGATCCCGCCATGGAACAGCCCTCTCGACGCGTCTCGCGCATCATCGAAAGAGTTTCCCTACCGCTGGCCATCATCGTGATCGTCGCGAGCGCGATCTTATCGCAGCGCGATTTGCACATCGCCAAGGTGGCCCGTGACCAGGCGCGGTCGGAAGCCACCATTATCGACGATACCAACGCGTTGCTCGCCGCTATGATGGACGCGGAGACGGGCCAGCGCGGGTATCTGCTGACCGGCAATCCCGCGTACCTGGTGCCGTACAACAATGCCGTTGCCCATGTCCGGAATCAGGTTGTGCAACTTAGCAAGCACGCGCATGAGCCTGACAATGCCAAGCGTATCCCGCAGATCACAGCTCTCGTTGAGGCCAAGCTCCGCGAACTGAAGCAGACCATCGACATCCGGCAAGCGCGCGGGCTCACCGCCGCGCTCGAGGTGGTGCAGAGTGACCGCGGCAAATTGGAAATGGACCAGTTGCGCGGCTTGTGCAAGGAGGTGGTACACACCAGCACCGTCGTGTACGACCGCAGAGTTGCGGAAGCGGACGCGAGCGGAAGCAAGGTCCGCCTGTTCAGCGTGATCGGTCCGTTCTGCCTGCTGCTATTGCTGATCGTAGCGACCGTTACGATCAACGAGGCAACCGCACGGCGGCGGCATTTGATCCGCGATCTGGCCGGTAGCAGAGAAGAAGCCGCCCAAGCGCGCGACCTGTTCGAGACCACGCTGCGCAGCATTGGTGACGCCGTGATCTCGACGGATATACAAGGGCACGTAACGTTTATCAACGGAATCGCGCAAAAGCTCACCGGATGGATGGACCGCACCGCCATCGGACTCCCGCTCAAGCAGGTATTCCACGTTGTCAATGAAAAGACCCGCGACGTAGTCGAGAGCCCGCTCGAAAACGTAGTGCGCTCGGGAGGCATCGTCGGGCTCGCCCGCCACACCGTCCTCATCGCCGCTGATGGCCGTGAGATTCCGATCGACGATAGCGCCGCGCCGGTTCGCGATTCCGAGGGCAAGATGATCGGGATGGTGCTGGTTTTCCGCGACGTAACGGAACGCCGCCGCTCGGAGCTCGAAATCGAACGACAGCGTATGGAATTAGAGCGCTCCAACGCCGCGCTGCGCCTGCGCAATACCGACCTGCAGCAGTTTTCGTACGCCGTAGGCCACGACTTGCAAGAGCCGCTGCGCACCATTGCGAGTTTCAGCGAGTTGGTCACGCGCGCGGAACGGAACAACCCTGACGTGCGGGAGCATGTCGCCTTCATCCAGGAAGGCGTAAGGCGCATGCAGGCGTTGATCCGCGACCTGCTGGCTTATGCGCGGCTGGCGCCCGGCTCGCGCGAGACCAAGACGGCGGTCAAGCTGGACAACGTCATGACGGAAGTGCTCTGCAACCTGCACGCCGCCATTCAGGAGAGCGGCGCTACCGTCACGCACGATCCGCTGCCTGCCGTTATCGCGCAGGAGCGGCAAATGGTGCAGTTGTTCCAGAACTTTATCGGCAACGCCATCAAATACCGCGCCGACCGCAAACCCGATATTCACATTTCGGCCGAGCACGACGGTCACGAATGGGTGTTCCATGTGCGCGACAACGGCATCGGCTTCGAGATGAAGTACGCCGCCGAGATCTTCGGAGTCTTTAAACGCCTCCACGCGCGCGACGCCTATTCCGGCACCGGCATCGGCCTCGCCACCTGCAAACGAATCGTCGAACTGCACGGCGGCAAAGTGTGGGCGGAATCCGAGCCCGGCCGTGGTTCCACATTCTCCTTCACCCTCCCCGACGAGCAGCACGACGGCATGCCCTCCGGCGCCACCGGCGCCTCCGCCTAGCACGGCGGGCGGCTGCCCGAGTCCCTACAAGACCTCAGAACCCCCGAGAAGCCGCGAATATTCGTAGGGCAGGCAGTTTGCCGCACAAACGCCGCTTTCCGTTACGGCTCCGCTGCCGTGTGGGGCAGGTTGTCAACCTGCGGCCGATTGTCAATCGGCCTCGTCCGCTGCCGCACAACGGTGCCCCGACCTCCCACGCTCCGACGTGGGGCAGGCAGTCTTGCTGCCTGCCCTCGTCCGCCGACCATCCCACCGCGCCGCTTCAGCCGAGTTCCTTGTAGCCCCTGCCCGGGTTGATCGTTGGCCACCACCCGCCGCGTCCTAACGCACTTCCCGCGCCGATATCGAAAGCGCCACTTACGGCCGTTCGGACGTGCTGACGAACCCGCTGCGCGCAGCCACGATGGCCGAACCATTCACGCCAAAGCCGTCGAAAAAGACGGGAACGCCATTCCATCGCGCATCTGATTGTCCATCTCCGTGGAGGTCGCGACGCACGCGGCCGCGCCACGGAAGCGAACGTTCCGGCCGGTGGCGACGCCAGTATCACCGTTGCCGTCGCGCCCATTCAGCAAGGTCCCTAGAAAACTTCTGCCGCTATGCTGAGCAATTGCACCACTTGCCGATTCACCCAGGGTGGCGC
>JAICMB010000848.1 GCA_025929455.1 Bryobacteraceae bacterium
GATTCCACGCTGAAACGATAATGCGCCGGCTATCCGGATTGGTCTTGAGCGTTTCGACGACGTCCGCGATCTGATCGATGGACTGACCGCTGGGCGTGCTCCACGAGCGCCATTGCTTGCCATAGACCGGGCCAAGCTCGCCCTCGGGATCGGCCCATTCATCCCAAATCGAAACGTTATGCGCCTTCAGATATTCGATGTTCGTCGCGCCGGCGAGAAACCACAGAAGCTCGACGACGATCGACTTGATATGCAGCTTCTTCGTCGTGATGAGCGGAAATCCCTGCGACAGGTCGAACCGCATCTGATGACCGAACACGGACAACGTGCCGGTGCCCGTACGGTCGGACTTCTTGACACCTTCGGTGCGCACGCGGCGCAAGAGATCGAGATATTGCTGCATGCAGGAAGACCTAGCGCGATTCTAGCGAGCCATCAGCTATCCGGAGAGTCATCCGCTACCCCGTGACCAGCGAACTGTTCGGCGCGAAGGCCAGAACGAGCACGATCAACGAGTTGTAAGCGCCGTGGCAGACGATCGGCGTCAGCAGCGAGCCGGTTCGCTCCCGTACCAGCGCCAGATAGATGCCGATGAGCGTGATCGCCGTCACCCCGTAAATCGAATAATTGGCGTGGAGAAGCGCCCACAGGATCGCGCTCACCGCCGCCGCGCCGCCGATCCCCAGCGGCGTTCGCCGGAGCGTCCCGTACAGCAGCCCGCGAAACAAGCATTCCTCCGCAATCGGCGCGCCGATACCAGCCGCGATCAGCACGAGCCACCACGTTCGCGCCTTCATCAACTCGGCGAACGGGCTCATGTCGTTGCGAAACGCTTCTCTGTCGAGTGCGAAAATCAAGCTGCCGTAGAGAAACGCCAGCACCATCAGTCCGAGCGACGCCAGGATCAGCGTTTTTAAACCGCCGCGCGGCATCGAGAAGGTGAGAAAGCGGCCGCCGCCGCGCGCCAGCAGCGCGTTGACGGCAAACATCGCGAGGATCGTCACCGCTTGAAAAGCGAAGAAAGAGACTGAAACGCGCGCCGTCTGCAGGGACTGAATTTCCCCTGCGGCAAATGCGCGAGGCGCGTCGATCCGCGACCAGATATCGAACACGGCGGTTGCCGCGTATCCCGCCAGCGTACCCGCCGCCACCGTCGCAACGGCGATCGCCATCACCAGAACGATCGATTTCCACGATAAAAGCGTTTCCGCCCCGGACGCGCGATCCTCGATTGAAACGCTCACGCGGCTGCCTTTCTGCTCTCGTCAAACCCAGTATTTAGGCCGTAGCGACGATATTTCCGCAGCATTCGCTTCGCCATTCGCAATGTTGAACCGCGGCCAACCGGTAACAGGTTTTTCACGCCCTTGCGAAGCCGCACGTCGAAATGCTTTTTTTCTTGTCCCGCAATCATTATATTCGTTGGGCTGGCTTGCCAGCTATGGCGATAAACGCGGTCGTAATAAGCCGATCGGACCCGGGGGCGGTACCCGGCGCCTCCACCATTTCTTCTTCACCGCGC
>JAICMB010000256.1 GCA_025929455.1 Bryobacteraceae bacterium
ACAGCAGGAAAAGCTCGCCCGCGCGCAGGCCCTCGACGAGACCGACATGCCTCCCTACACGCCCGTTCCCTACGACCCCCAAGCGGATGGCTTCGTTTTTCAAGTACCTCAAATCAAACTACATATCCGCCGCCGGCAGCGCGCCGCACAAGCCCGCGACTACCGCCACGGCGACCCGCAACAGGCCCAAACCGCCCTCCGCGACTTCCCCAAAGCCGCATGAGCAGAGAAAAATCCTACATGATCATTTCATCCAGTCACAAACCCGTGGGGCAGGTTGTCAACCTGCGGCCGATTGTTAATCGGCCCCTCCCTCCGCGCACGATCCGCCTGCGCCGGGTCTCCAGACCCGCCTCGTCCGCCCCCTCTCCGCTGCCTTCCTCCAGCCCGGAGTCCCTATGAGCTGCGCGGCAAAACTCAACAGCAACGATCAGAAAAAGCTCCTTGCTCTCGACGGCGGCGGCATCCGCGGCGTCATCGCCCTCGAAGTTCTGCAGCGCATCGAAGCGATCCTGCGCGAGCAGTCCGGCAACTCGAAACTCGTACTCGCGGACTATTTCGATTACGTAGCCGGCACCAGCACCGGCGCCATCATCGCGGCGCTGATCGCGCTCGGAAAGACCGTGGACGAGATACTCGATTTCTACGTGCAGCACGGGCGCGCGATTTTCAAGTCCGCGGGTGTACTGAAGCGGTTCTGGTACAAATTCAGCGGCGACCCGCTGAGCGCGCTTCTGCGCGAGGTCGTCGGCGATATCCCGCTCGGCGACGACCGCCTCCGTACGCTCCTCATGATGGTCATGCGCAACGCCACCACCGATTCCGCTTGGCCGGTTTCGAACAATCCCGCCGCGCGCTTCAACGCGCCGTCATACAGCGGCTGCAATCTGCGCGTGCCCCTGTGGCAGCTCATCCGCGCCAGCACCGCCGCGCCAACCTACTTCCCGCCGCAGCAAGTCACCATCGGCGAGCACGAATTTTTATTCGTTGACGGCGGTGTCAGCGCGTACAACAACCCGGCGTTTCAGTTGTTCCTGATGGCGACGTTGCCGGAGTACGGCGTGCGATGGACGGCGGCCGCCGACCGCATGCTGCTGGTCTCTGTGGGCACGGGCGCCAGTTCCTCACCCAGCGCGCACCTCACCGCCGGGGACATGAACATGCTCTATCAGGCGAGCGCCATTCCCACGGCGCTGATCGGCGCGGCGATGCACCAGCAGGACCTGTTATGTCGCGCGTTTGGCAACACCGTCGCCGGCGAAGCGCTCGACCTCGAAGTAGGAGACGGCGTGCATACCTCCGCGCCGGGCGGCCGCAAGCTGTTCACCTACGCACGCTATAACGCGAGCCTCTCGCGCGAAGGCCTCCGCAGTCTTGGGCTCGATGCGATCGATCCGAGCCACGTCCGCGCGCTAGATGCAGTGGAACGCGTGCCCGAGATGCGGCAGGTCGGCCGCGCCATCGCGCAACTTCGCGTCAAGCCCGAGCATTTTGCTACGTTTCCGCCGCAGCGTGCCTTCGCTATTTCCGTGTGAAGTGCAGCGTCGCGTTTCCGTTCTGCCCTTGCACGGAGCTTTCTTTTATCGCGAGCGTCATGTGCTTTCCGTCATCGGATAGCGTTCTGATCCATTGCCCGGTCACCTGATCGCCCTTGATCGTGGCCGTCCAATCCGTGGTCATGGTCTTGCCATCCACCTTCGTCTTGGACGTTTGCATAAACGGTCCGATCTGGTTGGTAGTGGAATCGCCGTTCGCATCCAGCCGCAGGGTCGTCGTCATGATGCCCAAGTACAGCAGTGGTGCGATGCCGTTGGACGGCTCTGCAAATACCGACTCGACTACGTAATCGTTGCCCTTCTTCTTGATGCGCTGGTTCAGCCCTTCGGGCGGCGGAACCGTGGCGTCGTTCGCCGCGTGTTTATCGAGTTCCCAGTGGCCTTCAAACCCCGTGGAACGCGCAAATGCAGGAGCAGTTATAGAAATCAGAGAGATGCAGACAGGAATGATGAGAAGCTTACGAAGCGGCAAGTTACCCTCACGCATGGTGGACGACGGAACCGCGCGGAAGATTTCATCCGCATGTCTCGACGTCGAGCACCGGCTTAATATCTACAACCGGAGTTCCGTCAATGGCTTCCAAACCCCGCACCTCCAGCCAGCCGCCATCGCGTACGCTCAGCACCCGTACCCGGTGCAGCCCGATCGGGTTTGGCCGGTCTGGCGAACGCGTGGCAAAAACACCCATGATCGCGTTACGCGTATCGCCCCGCGGATGAACCTTCAGCACCTCACGCCGCGACTGGTGCAGCCACGTGAAAATCCAAATCTCCTGTCCACTCCGTATGCCATCAAGCGCCTCCGAAAAATCCTTGAAAATTTCAACTCGCGTGTCCGGCGCGCCTTCCCATCCCTGTCGCGGAGCGCCGCTGCGCTGTGTAAGCTCCGAATGCACGCGCCCGATCGGACGAATATCGAACGTGGGTATATCCATGTATGTCCCAGTGGTAGCGCGCTGACGCTCGGAGGTGGGGCAGGCTTTCAGCCTGCGGCCGGTTTCCAAACCCGCCTCGTCCGCCGCCGCACGATGCCCCGGAGCTTTCGAGCTGGCGCGGCCCAGTTTGCCTCTCTCGTCTCCTCGCGCCTTGCTGCCGTTTTCACAATCTGTTACGCTCTCCTTGGCATCCTAGGAGAAGCATGGCGAAAAAACTCGATCTGCTACAGGGCACGCTCGACATGCTCATCTTAAAAGCAGTCTCGCTCGGGCCGCTGCATGGTTACGGCATTCTCCTCCGCATTCAGCAGATCTCAGGCGAGCGCTTGCAGATTCAGCAGGGCTCGCTATATCCAGCGCTGTACCGTCTGGAACATCAGGGCTGGATCGCAAGCCAGTGGGGCGAATCCGAGAACAAACGCAAAGCAAAGTACTACCGGCTCACCGCGGCTGGCCGTCGCGCGCTGAGGTCCGAGACCGAACAATGGGACGAAATGGCGGGCGCCATCGCGGCCGTGTTGCGTGCCACCCCGGGAGAGCTGTGATGCTGATCGCGCGGCTTCGTTCATGGCTTCGAGCGACCTTTCACCGGACCCGTACGGAACGCGACATGGATGACGAACTTCGGTTCCACATCGAAGCATATACGGAGGAACTGCAGCGTGGCGGCATGGAGCGCGGCGAGGCCGAGCGGCAGGCGCGCGTCGAGTTCGGCGGCCTAGGACAAACGAAGGAAGCATGCCGCGACGCGCGCGGCGCGGACCTCTTGCCGTCGTTGTTGTCGGACGCCGCTTATGGTCTGCGCCTGCTGCGCAGGACTCCGGGCTTCACCATGGCGGCCGTGCTAACGCTCGCGTTGGGCATCGGCGCGACGACGGCCGTATTCAGCGTCGTGAACGCGGTGTTGCTGCGCGATCTGCCTTACAACGATCCGGAGCAGTTGGTCTTCTTGTACGAAACGCTGCCCGGCATTCCGAACGTGCCCCTCGAAGCGTGGGGGCCTGTCAACGGCGATTTCCACGAGTGGCAAAGACAGAGCCGGTCATTCAGCAGCCTGGCCTTGTTCACAAATGATGGCTTGAATGTGTCCGCCGGCGGCGCTGCATTCCGCGCGATGGGGTCGCGTGTGACGGGAGACTTTCTCCACGTCCTGGGCGTCTCGCCGGCGCTCGGCCGCGCAGTGGACAATGCCGCCACGCAACCCGGCCAGGAACGGACGGCGGTCATCAGCGATGCCTTGTGGCGTAGGCGGTTCGGCGGCGACCGCGGCGTGTTGGGCAAGGAACTGCTACTCGACGCGCGGCCGTATCGAATGATCGGCGTGATGCCGCCCGGGTTTGCGTTCCCGCACGGTAGCGAGAGCCTGGAAACGTCGGGGGAAACCACAGATATCTGGATGGCGTGGACGATGACGCCACAGGAACGAGCGTCTCGCAACGACAACCAGGGCAACGCGATCGGACGCCTGCGGCCCGGTGTGTCGTTGACACAGGCGCAGGCCGATATCGAGGCCATCACGGCCCGCTTCGCGCCGCCCTTTCAGCAGCAGATGGGCAAGGCTCATGGAGAGGTCCGATCGTTTGACGAGATCATCACGGGCGGCTCGCAGCGCGCACTGCTGATCTTCATGGCCGCTGTTTTTCTCGTGCTGCTCATCGCCTGCGCCAACGTCGCGAGTCTCGCAATGGCGCGCGCCACTGGCAGAAGACAGGAGATTAGCGTCCGGGCGGCGCTCGGCGCTTCGAGATTGCGCCTTGTTCGGCAACTGCTGACCGAATCGTTCTGCATCGCCGCCGCCGGCGGCGCGCTCGGGATCGTAGTGGCGGTGGCGCTCGTGCGGCTTTTGGTGAGCGCTCATCCGGCCAACATCCCGAGGATCGAGGAAACCTCAATCGATGTACGCGTGCTCCTGTTCACGATTGCCGTTTCGCTGGCGACCGCGCTGGTTTCGGGTCTGTTTCCGGCGTGGTCCGGGTCGCGTTGCGATTTGAACGCCGCCATGAAAAGCTCTGGGGCGCGCAGCGTTAAAGGCCGGACCAGCCGGCTGCATCGCGGCCTGATCGTCGCCGAGATAGGTCTTACGATTGTGCTGCTGGCAGGCTCAGGGCTGCTGATCCGCAGTTTCCTGAAATTGCGCTCGGTCGATAAAGGCTTTTCGTCGCAGTCTACGGTCACCATGGGCATCGAGCTCTACGGCCGATATAACCAGAGCGCTAAACAAAACGCGTTTTACCGAGCTCTGCTCGAGCGAACCGAGGCGGTACCCGGCGTTCAGGATGCCGCGGTCATTGATAAGGTTCCGCTAGGCGGAGGAGAATCGCTTTCCCTGCTGGAAGTGGAGGGACACCCGTTCGATCAAAAAACCTCCTTCGAAAGTCGTTGTATAACTCCACGCTACTTTGCCGCGATGGGAATTCCGCTGCTCGAAGGGCGCGCGTTCGACGACGACGACACGGACGGCCGCACTCCAGTAATCATCGTGAGCCGTAGCTTCGCGCGACGGTATTTTCCAAGGCGTTCCACGCTGGGCCGGAGGGTGCATACATCCGGTTGGAGGACCATCGTCGGAGTCGTCGCCGACGTGCGCCAGAAAGATTTGGATGCACCGCCTCCCATGCAGATTTATCTGCCGCTGTGGCAAACCGGCGCCCGCTCAGCATCCGTTGTCGTGAGGAGCACACTGCCTCCCGAGCGCATCGCGCCCGTCGTGCGAGGGTTGCTGCGAAACCTCGATCCTGGTCTGGCCGCATCCGACGTCCAAACCATGAGTCAATTGGTTTCAAGCGCGAGCGCAGAGCGCCGTTTCCAGACGGTCGTACTCAGCATGTTCGGAGGTATCGCGCTGTTCCTTTCGCTTGTGGGTCTATACGCGATCATGGCCTGGTCAGTACAGCAACGAACCGCGGAAATCGGAATCCGCATGGCGCTGGGTGCGCAGCGGAGCGCGGTTTTGGCCCTCGTACTGCGGCAAGGTGCGGCGTTGTGGCTGGGCGGAATCGCGCTGGGTTTCACCTGCGCGTGGGGCGTCACGCGCTGGATGCGCAGCCTGCTGTTCGAAGTGCAGCCCGCCGATCC
>JAICMB010000741.1 GCA_025929455.1 Bryobacteraceae bacterium
ATAAAGCCGCCGTACGCCGCCGCCCCAGCCGCCCGCATCGATGATCACGGCCAGTACGATCCACAGGACGTTTATTCCCGCAATCGGCAACCCGGCATTCACTAGCCAGGCGTACACGATCGTAGTGAGCGGCAGAAAAATGAACCCTAGCAGCGGTACGAGAATGCCGTGATAGGCGTGCTCCAGGTAATTCGAAAACAGCCAGAGCAGGACCAGCACGATCCGCGGGAAGAACAGAACGACGACCAGCAGTAGGCAGGGCATGGTTAGTGTGAGCGGTGGCGCGCGCGCCGGCCGCGCGCGACGGGCCGCCGCCGGGGACGCACATGTCTACGTACCACACCTCGGCGGGACGCGGCACGATCGGCCGATCCCGTTTCCGGCGCGACCGCGGTGGCCGGAACGTTGCTGGCCGGGCCGGCCACGCGTTGCGGTTGTGAGGCTGCAACGTAGGCCGGCGGAACCGGTTGGCGCTGCGTTGTGTACATCACGTAGTCGGCATATCCGAACATCGCGGCCACCCCGAACAGCACACCAAGTACCCAAGCCGCACAGCGCGGGCTTTCAACAGGAGAGGGAATAGCCAGCCGGAACATCCAAAGTCCTTCGTGACTGGCAGGATATCGGACTTTATGCTGTCTGCGCGCGGCTCTGTCCGATGGCGTCCTTCAGCGCCTCCATAAATGCCGCGACGGCATCGTCAGTGGCCAGCGGCCCCATGATGCCGATGCGGAAAATCTTGCCCGCGAGCGGACCGAAGCCGCCCGCGATCTCGATCCCGTACTTTTCGAGCAGGTGCTTCCGCACGCGCGCGTCGTCCACGCCCGCCGGAACGCGCGGTGTGTCCAGATGCGGAATGCGATGGCCGGCCGCGACGTACATCTCTAGCTCCAGCGCGTCCATGCCGCGCAGAAAAGCGTCATGAGCGCGCGTGTGCCTGGCGAAACGATTTTCCAAACCCTCGTCGGCGATGGCCTGCAAACCCTCGCGTAGTGCGTAGTAGAGCGATGCCGAAGCGGTGTGATGATACTTGCGGCCGTCGTAATATTCTTCAAGCAGTCGCAGGTCCAGATACCATTCGCTCATCGGCGTCTTCCGTGCGCGCAGCCGTCCCATGGCCGCATCAGATACCGTAATGGGCGCCAGACCGGGCGGGCAGCTCAAGCCTTTTTGCGTACAGCTATAGGCGATATCGATGCCGTTTTTGTCCGCCTCGACGGGCACAGCTCCGAGCGACGTCACGGTATCCGCAATCACCAGCGCGCCAACCTCGTGTGCGGCGCCGCTGACCGCTTTCGGGTCCTGCAGCGCCCCGGTTGACGTTTCGGCATGCACGAACGCGGCAACGGCTGGTTTCTCGCGTTGCAGGAATGCGCGTGCTTCGTCCGCGGTGAATACCTCGCCCCACGGCTTTTCGAGACGCACCACGTTAGCGCCCTGGCGACGTCCCATCTCGGAAAGGCGATCAGCAAAGTATCCGTTCGCGAATACAGCGAACTTCGAGCCGGGCTCGACAAAATTGGCCACCGCCGCTTCCATCCCCGACGAACCCGTCCCGGATATTGCCAGCGTGTTGTGGTTGCGCGTGCCGAACACCTGGCGCAGCAGCTCGCGCGTTTCCCCAACCACTTGCATCATGTACGGATCGAGATGGCTGACTACCGGCTGCGATAGGGCCTCATACACACGCGGTTCCACCATCGTGGGTCCGGGACCGTACAGCAGGCGTTTCGGAGGGTGCACGCTTAAAGCCATAACGCTTCAGAGTAACGCGGAGCGCCGCGCTACAGTCTTTAGCGGGTATGGCCGGAAACGAATATCGCGTTGAACACGACACCATGGGCGAAATGCGCGTGCCCGCGAGCGCACTCTACGGCGCACAAACACAGCGCGCGGTTGAAAATTTCCCGATCAGCGGGCTGCGTTTTCCGCGCTCATTTATCGCGGCACTCGGATTGATCAAGGCCTGCGCGGCGCATGTAAACAGCCGCCTCGGACAACTGCCGCCGGATCTGGCCGAGCGCATCGAACGCGCAGCGGACGAAGTGTCGGACGGTAAATACGACGCTCAGTTCGTCGTTGACATTTTTCAGACCGGTAGCGGCACGTCCACCAACATGAACG
>JAICMB010000601.1 GCA_025929455.1 Bryobacteraceae bacterium
CGGTGTCCCAGTCAGCCGAAGAGCGGGTCTGGAGACCCGCTGCAGGCGTGGACGCCTGCCCCACGACGGAATCTGCGCATGCTGCGAAGAACTTAGGATGCAAAACGGGCGTAGGTCCGGTGTTCCGGCATATACTTGGATCGCACTGCCGCGGACGAGGGCAGCCAGCAGAGACTGGCCGCCCTACTGGATTTTTGCGGGCCCGGCATATTAGGCGGCGCGGCGCGCGCGTGCGCCGATCATAAACACGGCGAGCAACACGCCGGCGAGTAGGAACGTGCCCGGTTCCGGCGTATCGATGCGTCCAAACAACCCGTGCTGCTCGTCGTCGAGACCGGCCGTGAAATACAACGTATTGGTGCCCGCGCCTACGGATCCGTTTCCAAAAGCGAGTCCCCACAGCCCGTCGTTGACGATGGGATTACCGTTGGAATCCATCAATGACCCGATGAACGCTCCAGTCATCGGATTGAACGCGTTGATCCAACCGTTGCCGAAATTGCCCACCAGGAGGTCGCCGCCGAACTGCCCGAAAGAGGACGGCGCCAACGCGAGGCCCCAGGGAGAGTTGAGCGAGCCCATCGAGATCAGCCGGTTGACGAACGTGCCGTCGGGATTGAAAATATCGACGAAGCCGTGCCCTGCCCCGGCGACATCATCGTGCTTGGTGCCGTCCTGCAAAGCGAACGTGACATAAAGCTGGTTGTTGAAAGCGGCGATGCCGAACGGAGCATAGCCGGCGGGGACAGTGGGGTCGGTGAATGAGCCGGCCAGTGCGAAACTGCTGTCGAACATATCCACCTGACCGGTCCGGAAATTCGTCGCGTACAGCGTATTGTTGAGGGTCGCGAGGCCCTTGTACACGGAGCCGGGCGAATTGTTCACCTCTTGAACGGCCGCGGCCCCGCCGCTCCAGGTGGCGATGGTGCCGTCTTCCGTTGAAAAGATGAACGGAGCGCCGCCGAACGCCGATGCATTGCCGTTGAAGATAACGCCGGTGGGTGTTCCGGTCGCGCCCAGCCCGGACGGCGACGGAACGGTAACGCCTCCATCGGGTCCGCTCAAACTGATTTTCGCGCCGGCGCCGGTGTAGAGCGTTGAAAGGCCCATGCCGTTGTCCGAAATCCAAAAGGGAGTGGGTCCCTGCACGATGCCCCAGGGGTTAACAAGCCCGGGGTCGGTCAATTGTGCGACGTTGGGCAGGTCCGAGACAAGATTCTGCTGTGCGTAACCGGAGATGGTGGCAGCGAAGCCAGGCGCCGCGATGAACGCGCTCAGCAGCAGGATGCGATAGCTCATGACAGAGCACCTCCAGCTTGGAATGTGGCACGCGCGTGGGGGCGGCTTCGTCGCGAATTTGTAAATATTCTGTAAACACGGGCGCGCGCGTACGCTATTCCCGCGCGGCGAGCCAGTGGCGCACGACCGGCGTTTCGCCGCCGTTGTGAAACGACCAAGCGGCGCTCTGAATTTCGCGGTCGGTGACCGTGAAGCGTTCGTGCTGGCGAACGTGCTCGGCCCAGTTTGCGACCACAAACGTTTCGATGAAGCAGCCGGGCCGCGAGGCGTCCGCGAATAGTCCCCAGCGGAGCGCGCCATCGCGCCGCCGAATAATTTCCATGCGCTTCATGGCGCGCGTGAAATCGGTAGCGCGCGTCGGATCGATGGTGTATTCGACGGTGACGAGCACCGGCCCGTGTTCCGGGTCGACTAAACGTTCGAGCGCGGGTTCGGCCCAATGCGGTGAGGGCGTGCGGTCCACCTCGCCGGTGTCGAGCCGCATGCGAAACGTAACAACCGCGGAAGTGAAGAGGACAAGGCCCGCGATCAGGAACATGAACCGCAAACCGAAGTGTGTCGCGACGGTGCCCCACACGACGCCCGCGATGGCCATCGATCCCTGGAACGTGAGTAGATAGAGCGCCAGCGCCCGCGCGCGCACCCAACCGGGGAGCGCCGTCTGCGCGGCGGTGTTCAATGTGGAGTTGACGAACATCCACGCCACGCCCGCGGCGACGAGCGTTCCGCAGACCACAAGGAAACTACCGAGCAGCCACAAGCCGATGTTTGCCGCGCCGAACAAGATGACGCCCGCCGTAACGATGTATTCGAAGCGCACGCTGCGGCGCATGCGCGACAGCAGGAGCGCACCGATAATGGAGCCGACACCGAGGCATCCCAGCAGCAGGCCGTATCCGGTGCTCTCGCTGTGCAACTCTTCGCGCGCGACCACTGGCAAAATCGCCCAGATGGCGGTGGCCGGGAATACGAACGTGCCGCAGCGCACCAGCACGGCGCGCATCACCGGGTCGAAGCGCACATAGCGTATGCCGGCCCAGATGGCCGCGCCCACTCCTTCCGCGGCGGGCTCATGCTCGGCGGTGCGCTTCCAGAGCACCAGCACCGTGACGACGCCGATGAAGGAGACCGCGTTCAGGTTGAACGCCATGCCCACGCCGACCGCAGCGACCACTGCGCCGCCGAGCGCGGGACCTGCGGCGCGCGCGAGATTGAAGCCCACGGAGTTAAGCGCGATGGCTCCGGCGAGTTCTTTGCGCGGGACCAACTCAGGCACGATGGCCTGCCACGCGGGGTCGTTCATGGAGGAGCCGATACCGAGGGCGAAGGTCAGCAGCAGCAGTGTGTAGGGACCGGTGAGCCCGAGAGTGGTGAGCACGCCCAGCGTTGCCGCGGCTGCCAGCATCCAGCTCTGCGTAACGATCAGCAACTTGCGGCGGTCGACGATATCGGCCATCGCGCCCGACGGAATGCCGAGCAGGAATACCGGCAGGTTAGTCGCGGTTTGCACCAGGCCGACGTAGAACGGCGACGAATTTGACAGCGTAGTCATGAGCCACGCCGCGCCGACGTTCTGCATCCA
>JAICMB010000611.1 GCA_025929455.1 Bryobacteraceae bacterium
CGTTCCGCGCATACTACGGGACGTGTGGGCCGGTGATGGTCTGGCTCAATCTCAACAGTAAGCAAGCAGTGGACGAACTGTACCGTCGTTGGAGGCAAGCAGGGGCGAAAATTGTCGCTGAACCTGAAGACAAGCCGTGGCACCTACGCGAGTTCAGGGTCGAGGATCTTGACGGCAATCAGTTGCGCGTGTTCTACGATTTTTCATGGGAACTGCGGAAGGAGCAGGGGTAGTTCCCATGCAGCTTAGCCACACCGGCGAGAGTTCTCAGCATCGCTGTACGCCGCTTCGTTCCGTCGCGCTAGCGTCTGTTCACCGCCTGCACACGTTCACGCGGCTGCTATACACTAATGCTGGGATTAGCGAGGCTTATGATCAACTCAGGCATCCGTCCCAGCCAATACGATCTGGCGTACCAGGGCATTGACGCCGCCGAGGTCGTGCACTGGAATCTCTCTTCGGCAGAACTGGTGGAAAAGGCGCTGCAACGGCGCGAAGGCATGCTCGCGCGCGGTGGCCCGTTCGTGGTGCGCACCGGGCAGTTTACGGGCCGCTCACCGAAGGACAAATACATCGTCCGCGATGCCGCCACTGAGAATACGGTGGATTGGGGGCCTGTCAACCAGCCGCTGACGCAGGAGCAGTTCGACGACATGTACCGCCGGCTGGTGAACTCCTGGCAGGGCGAGGAGTTGTTCGTTCAGGATTGTTTCGCGGGCGCCGATCCCGAGTTTTCCTTGCCGGTTCGTGTCATCGCCGCGCGCGCCTGGCACGCCTTGTTCGCGCGGCAGTTGTTCGTGCGGCCCGATCCCGGCAGCACCGGGCAGCATAAGCCGGAGTTTTCGGTATTGTTCGCGCCGGCGTTCTTTACCGATCCGCAACGGGACGGCACGCGCTCGAAGACTTGCATCGCGGTGAGCTTCGAACGGCGCGCCGTCATCATTGCCGGCACCGAATACGCGGGTGAAATGAAGAAATCCATCTTCTCCGTGTTGAATTACCTGCTTCCGGCGCGCGGCGTGCTGCCGATGCACTGCTCGGCGAATGTCGGAGCGGGCGGCGATACGGCGCTGTTTTTCGGCCTGTCCGGAACCGGCAAGACAACGCTGTCGGCGGACCCGCGCCGCCGGTTGATCGGCGACGACGAACACGGCTGGAGCGCGCACGGGGTGTTCAATTTCGAAGGCGGCTGTTACGCGAAATGCATTCATCTGTCGCGCGAAAAGGAGCCGCAAATCTGGAACGCGATCCGGTTCGGAACGGTGCTTGAAAACGTGGCGATGGACCCGGGCACGCGCGAGCTCGATTACGACTCCGCCGAATGGACGGAAAACACCCGGGCGGCGTATCCGGTCGACTTCATCGAAGGCGCGGTGATTCCCGGGATGGGCGGGCATCCGTCGCATATTCTGCTGCTGACCGCCGATGCGTTCGGAGTGCTGCCGCCGGTGGCCCGGCTTACGCGGCCGCAGGCGCTCTACCATTTCCTGAGCGGCTACACGGCCAAGCTGGCCGGAACCGAGCGCGGCTTGAGCAAGGAGCCTACCGCGACCTTCAGCGCCTGTTTTGCGGCGCCGTTTCTGCCGCGCTCGCCACTGGTTTATGCGCGCATTCTCGGCGAGCGCATCCGCGATCACAAAGCGGCCTGCTATCTCGTCAATACCGGCTGGACCGGCGGGCCATACGGCACCGGCTCGCGAATCGCGCTGCATTATACGCGGGCTATCGTCGACGCCATACTCGAAGCGCGCCTGGATCGCGCCGAGACCGTGACCGACGCGGTGTTCGGCTTGCGCGTGCCGCAGCACTGTCCGGGCGTGCCGGATGCGATCCTCGACGCCCGCGCGCAGTGGGTGAGCGGCGTTGATTACGACCGCGCCGCACGGGATTTGCAGGCGCGTTTCGATGAGAACTTCCGCGCTTTCGGACATGCGGCGGAAGAAGTGGTGGAATTAGAGGCCGTGTCGTAGACTGTGTGAACGTACGGTCACGAGATTGAGCCCGGTTCGTTTTCGAGCGTTTCGTATTCGATCACGAGGCGCGAGTTCTTGAGGGCGTCCTCGAAGTCCTGCTTGTGGCCGTCCGCCACATCGTACTCCCACACCTCGGTACCGATGCTCAGGAAACTGTCGTCCTCGTCCATGACTTCCTGCACGTGCATGTTCTGCGGCTCGAAGCGTTCGATGAAGGCGGCGTCCTGGACGACGCCGTCCATCAACTGGGGATCGACGAACTCCGGCGGGTTTTCCGTGGGGTTGCCCCGGCCGTCGGTACGTTCCATAAATGTGACGCGATATTTCACGTTGGTTTGACTCCGCAGGGCGGCGGGTCGTGACACCCGCTAGGGCGCTCTACGAGGCTGGTTAGACGTTTTCCGGCCTGTATCTAAGCGTTTGGCCCGATTTGAGGCCGCAATACCCGGTGATAACGTACATCTAGCAGCATCGCAGAGGTGCTGGAGAGGAGATAAATGAATCGCTTAACGAACGTGATCTGGAACCTGAAAATCTGGAAAGACACTCGCGGGCAGGACCTGATCGAGTACGCTTTGATGGCTGGTTTCGTGGCCGTCGCCGCCGGCGCAATTATGCCGGGCGTGGCGACGAGCATCGGCACCATCTTCAGCAAGATCGCCACGACGATGACGGCCGCTGCATCGACCGGTTCGTAGTCGTCCCGCTCCTGCGCTCGGATAGCTTATCGCCGGCTGCGTAGCATTCTACGGCTGGGCGGATGCTATCCGGGCGCACGATTTTCCGCGGCCGTTGTGGCGCCCGAGTTCGGCATATGAAAGTGACGGCGCGACAGATCGGGCTCCGACATACCTGGAACGGA
>JAICMB010000619.1 GCA_025929455.1 Bryobacteraceae bacterium
CCTATGTTACGATGAAATCGACCGACGTGTTGCACACCTGAAGGGGACGTAGTTCAGTTGGTTAGAACGCCGGCCTGTCACGTCGGAGGTCGCGGGTTCGAGCCCCGTCGTCCCCGCCACTCCTGTTTCCGGGCAGCACTATGCGGGCAATCGAATTGACGGGCGATATCGATCAGCAACATCGACTTCAGGCCCACGTCCCGAAAGAATTTCCCGCTGGACGTGTGCGGGTAATTTTGCTATTCCCGGATGAGGACGAAGCCGGCAATTTCTGGGCGCGCGGAATTGCGAGCGAGTGGGCCGATGAGCTCGGCGATTCGCGCGAGGACATTTACAGCATCGATGATGGTCAGCCTGTTTGATGCAGGCGGGCGACATCTATCTGGCGCGGTTTCCCTTCGGAGATGTACCGGGGATGAAACTGCGACCGGTTTTCTCTTGACCGGTGCTCTGGGCGCGGTTCCTGAGGTCCTGGTTGCGTATATATCGTCGGTTACTCCCGCTGAACTCCTCGCATCGGACTTATTGCTCGATCCGGCTACGGACGGTTCCGTTCCACAAATCTTAAAATTACGTCAGTTCTCCGGCTGCATAAACTGGCAACGATTCACTGTTCAAGTCTGGCGCGGTTCCTCGGCGAGATCAACGCATCCCATCACTCGACCATACGCAACAATTGCTCGCGCTGTGAGCGGCAACAGAAGGTGTTACCCTCGCGTGAGGCGCTGTCATGCGGTTCCTTAAAGCGCTCCCGGCTTGCGCGTTCGCTCTCCTCGGAACGCTCTACGCCTTTCAAAAGCCATTTCACCAATATCCGGGCGTCGAATATTTCGAATTCGAAACGCCTCCGGACTGGCAGCAAAAAACGGAGTGGGCTTTTGCGCGGCTGATGTTCCCGCCGGGGTGGAACGACGGCTACAGTTCCACCGGACGCTTTACCGGCGATTATCACAAGGGCCTCTCGCTTTGGACGCAGGATTATCCGCGCGCGGACCGGCATTTCTCGCTTGCGCTGCGGCGGCTCACGCGCATCCACGTGCGTTCGGTCGAACAGCCGATCGATGTCGAAGACGGTGACGACGTGTACAACTGGCCGTGGGTCTATGCCGTGCAGGTCGGCGAATGGGGTCTGACCGCCAATCAGGCGAAGATTCTGCGCGACTACCTGTTACGCGGAGGTTTCTTCATGGCCGACGATTTCCACGGCAACACTGAATGGAAAGTATTCGCGGACGCAATGAAAATGGTATTTCCGGACCGGCCGATTGTGGACATCCCCGATGATGACTCAATTTTCCATACGGTCTACGACATCAACGATCGCTTTCAGGTCCCCGGCGCAGCGCACGTGTATCCCGGATACAAGAACGGCAACGATGGCGGCATCGGCGCGCATTGGCGCGGGATCTACGACGACAAGGGCCGTATCATGGTTGCGATCTCGTATAACTCCGATTTGGGCGATGCCTGGGAGTGGGCCGACGAGCCCCGGTATCCGGAAAAATTCGCGGGTCTGGCGGTTCGCATCGGCGTGAATTACGTCGTCTACGCAATGACGCACTGAGGCCATAGAATTGAGAAGTGCCGTACCGCAATACCGAGACAGTAATCCTACGCCGGGACGACGCACATGGGTAGAATACGTGTCCTGTCCGACACCGTCGCGAACAAAATCGCGGCGGGGGAGGTCGTAGAGCGGCCGGCATCCGTAGTAAAAGAGCTACTCGAAAATGCGCTGGACGCCGGTGCGACGTCGCTCCGTATCGACATAGAAAGCGGCGGACGCCGGTTGATCCGCCTTGCCGACGACGGCTGCGGCATGCTGCGCGATGATGCGCTGCTCGCGTTCGAGCGGCACGCCACCAGCAAGCTCAGCGACGTGAAGGATCTGCTGTCAATCGCAACGCTCGGCTTTCGCGGTGAGGCGCTGCCGTCTATCGCATCAGTCTCGCGGCTGCTGCTGGAGACGCACTCCAACGAAGAAACCAGCGGGACCGTGGTCGAGATTGCGGGCGGCAAGTTGCTGCGATGTGACGAGCACACCGCGCCGCGCGGGACCACCATTACGGTGCGCGATCTGTTCTACAACGTGCCCGCGCGGAAGAAGTTTCTCCGCACTGATCAAACGGAGTTGGCGCACGTTGCATCGCTGGTCACGCATTACAGCCTGGCGCATCACGGAAAAGCGTTCGAGCTGCGCAACGGCATTCACTCGCTGCTCGATGTCACGCCGGTAGACAGCCTGCGCGAGCGCATCTATCAGGTGTTCGGGGGCCAGATTCTGGAGGATCTGATCGATCTCGGCGCGGTGGAGCGCGAGCTGGACATCCTCGATCCGGAACAACAGGACAGCCGCGTGTTTCTGTTGCGCGGGTTTGTTTCCGCGCCTCATGTGCAGAAGCAGAACCGCAATTCCATTTACTTGTTCGTTAACGGCCGGCTCATCCGCGACCGGCTGCTGCTGCATGCGCTGTCGTCGGCGTACTACAACCTGATCCCGCCCGCATGTTTTCCGTTTGCGCTGTTGTTCCTCGACTGCGATGCGGAAGAGGTGGACGTCAACGTGCATCCTTCGAAAACGGAGGTGCGTTTCCGCCACGGTACATTCGTGCACGATTTCGTGCGCGATGCCATTCGCGAGCGGCTGGCCACCGCACGCCCTGCTGCCGCCATCACGCTGCCGCACTCGCCGCGCCCGCAGCCAGCCGCCGAGCTGCCGTTTTCGGAGTTTACGCAACGCATCGAGAATGCCGCGTTCGATGCGTCGGAGCCGTTACCTGTCGTGCCGCCGCCGGCGCGAGA
>JAICMB010000513.1 GCA_025929455.1 Bryobacteraceae bacterium
AAAGGTAGGAATAATACTATGCAGGACCCCGCAAGAGAAGCAACCGGCAAACTCGGATCGTACGCGTACTCCTCGTCCGATACGCCGGAGCGGTCCATGTCCGATGTGCTGCGCGACGCGCTGAACAACGTGCAGGACATCGTTCGGTCGGAAGTGCGCCTGGCCAAGATTGAAGTGCGGGACGAAGTCACGAAGGCGTCGTCGGCCGGCAAGCTGTTCGGCGCGGCCGCCGTGCTCGGATTTTACGGCATCGGTTTTCTGTTCCTCTGCTGCGTGTACGCGCTGGCGCTTGCCATTCCGGCGTGGGCTGCCGCGTTGATCGTGGGCGGCGTTTTGGCCATTGTGGCAGGCGTCTGCGCCATGAGCGGCATCGCACGCTGGAAACAGATCCGGATGCCCGAAAAGACGGCTTTCACCGTCAAGGAGGATGTCGAATGGATACGCAATCAGAACAAATAGTGCGCAACATTCAGGACAGCCGGGACCGGCTGAGCCAAAACATTTCCGAACTGGAAGACCGTGTCCGCGCGGCCACCAACTGGCGGACGTACTACAACCGGAATCCTTGGACCATGCTCGGCGTGGCGCTCGGCAGCGGTTTTCTGCTTTCGGCGCTGTTCCGGCCCTCGAAATAGGTCATCAACTAGGCGTCGAGAGGCTCGATGACGGCCGACATCGGGCCTTTTGATCGCGGCATACGCGGGTCGGCGCCGTAGCCGTGGATTTGATCGCGCGCGAACACCGCCGGATCGAGTTCGCAGGTCATTACGATAGTTCGGCCAGTTGTATCCACCTCCACGGCGTGCTGCCAGGCCGCCGCTTCCGAAAACGCAAACAGCTTCTGGAGCATCTCCACCACGTACTCGTAGGTGTGATCGTCGTCGTCGAGCAAGACGACATTGAACAGCGGCGAGCGCTGGTCGCGGTCACCTTTCTTTACTTCGGGAGTCGCAACCGGGAGGCTCACGATGTTATCTTAATATTGAGGGGGCGCACCGGATTCGACGGGATTGAATCGTTGTGCTGAGGCGTGCCGGGTTCCGAGCTCCCGTTAAACGATCGGAAACCTACAACTGCCAATAACACGCAGTTTGCATACGCTGCTTAATTAATTAGGTAGCGCGCCCCGGATGGTGAGTTTCGGCGCTATCCACCGGGTGTCATGTTTCGGAACTTGGGCTGAGGCTTCTGCTCGGAGCCGTAGGCCGACATCAATCGGGCTAAGCTGGCGGTTTCTTGCCCGTTCCAAGCCGCCGGCCGACAAAAACGAACGCGGCTACGCACGTAGTCTTGGTACGGCGGGCTTTCTCGGACGCGGGTTCGATTCCCGCCGCCTCCACCAAATCTTCTCCCCAATAATCAGTCACTTTGTATCGGAGCGCGCTTGGGCTTTGATACAACATTGTTGTGTGGTGGATGGACGGCCGCATCCTGTGCGGAGCAATCTCCGCGAGCGCCGTAGTCTCGCCGCGGCACGCGACGAAATGCCGCGAGCGGCGTTGCGCTCCGCGGCCACGCTCGTGCATATGATGGCGTTCTCGCCAAGTTAGTTATGAGACACAGGCGCTCGATTCTCGCGTTTGTCCTGTGCGTCGCTGCCGCGGCTGCGCAGGATGTGACGGTCGCGATTCATGCGGGGCAGCGCGCGAGTTATCGCATTCCGCGCACAATTTTCGGGACGTTTCTCGAACCGATCGGCAACTCCATTTATGGCGGATTATGGGCGCAGGTGCTCGAGAATCCAAGCCTTGAAGACAACCTGTGGAGCGCGGGGCAGCTTCGCCGCAAACTGGACGCTGAACCTGCGCTGTACCGCGCGTCGGAGTTGGGTCTGCCTGTCCCCTGGCTGCCTTTGAACGTGCAGCAGGGCGCGCGTTACGAGCCGCGCTGGGGCGATGCGGCGAACTCGCAACGCTCGCTCGCGATCTTAGGATTACCCGAAGTGCAAACGGGCATCCGGCAGCAGGTTTATCTGCCGGTGCATCGCACGCTTGGTTATAACGGCTCGTTCTACGCGAAATGCCTGAATGGAGCGACGGACGTTGAAGTCTCATTTCGGGAACGCAACGGCATCGACAAGACGCTCGCGCACGCGCTCGTTCCGGTGAACAGCGATAAATGGACGCGGTACACCTTCGCGCT
Organism: Bryobacteraceae bacterium; assembly: GCA_025929455.1. The sequence goes on from JAICMB010000513.1 coordinate 2,143, forward strand.
CACGCTCGAAGCCGGCCAACTCGCTCCGCTAGAGCCCGCCGACTTCGCACTCGCGGTTTCGAACGGCGCGCGGATTCTGGTCGATCAAATATTCCTGTTCCCGTCGGACGCGGTGGACGGCATGGACCCCGACATGCTCGCGATGGCGCGCGAGATGGACACGCCGCTGGTGCGCTTCGGCGGCAATTATACGTCCGCGTATCACTGGCGCGACGGCATCGGGCCGATGGATGCGCGCGTGAGCATGCTCAACCTCGCTTGGGGAATGCCGGAGTACAACCACTTCGGGACGGACGAGTTTCTGGATTTTTGCCGCCGCATCGGCGCGCAGCCGCAGATTGCGCTCAATCTGGGCACGGGCACGGCGCAGGAGGCCTCAGGGTGGGTTCGCTACGTCAACGAACATTGGGCCGACCGGCGAGGAGGATTGCTCTGGGAACTCGGGAACGAGCTGTGGGGAACTTTTCAAACCGGCTATCCGACGCTTGCGAAAATCGCCGGGCTTACGCGCGCGTTCAGCGACGCTATACATGCCGTAGTCCCGCGTGCGCGCCTGATCGCCACGGGCGCCGACCCGGATCACTTTGAAAAATGGAATGCCGCGCAGCTCACGAACCCACCGGGCACGTTCGATTTTCTATCGACTCACTTCGTAGTGGGCACGGCGGAAATGCTGCGTCCGCACGCGGATGCGAACTTCACGGCCAAAGCCGATTTTGCCCTGCCTATAGAACTCGAGCGCCGGCTGCGCGCCATGCACCGGCAGATCGAAGGCGCGCACCGCAACGCGGGAATCGCGTTTACGGAATGGCTGTTTCACGCCAATAACGACATCGCGCCCCGCTTCAACAACATGGGCGGCGCGGTATGCACGGCGGGCTTTCTCAACATGATGATGCGCGTGGCGGACGTCGTCCCGATATCGGATATGACCGGCATCATCGAGTTCGGCGGCATTTGGAAAAAACGCGGCCGTGTTTATGGCGTGCCTGCTTATTGGGCGTTCCGCATGTACGCGCGCACTGAGCCGGCATTTCCGGTGCAAGTGGATGCGCGCGGAGAAACGTACGAGATTTCGCAGGGCAACCGGCGCTTGCCCGATATCGCGTCCGTGCCGTACCTGGACACGGTTGCCGCGCTGAACGAATCCGGCGACCGGCTGATTGTTTTTTGCGTCAACCGGCATATACGTCGCAACGCAA
>JAICMB010000852.1 GCA_025929455.1 Bryobacteraceae bacterium
GAGGCCGTAAAACATCACGTGTGGATACCAGGGGCCGGCAACCGTGTCGTTCAAATAAGCCTGCCTGGACATCATGTAGCACACGGATCCGGGCGCGGGCTTGTGGCTCCGGGCATGCGCTCGCATCTTGGCAATCGAGTCTCCGGCGAGCACCCATTGCGTTCTCTCGAGATAATTTCGCAGTATGGAATTCGCGCCGGCGGCGTTAAAACATTGCGGCGCACGGAATTTTGGATTCCAGAATTCGGGATTGTCAAAATCCACGTCCCATGACCGCACCACGAGACACACGAAACCATTGCTGCCGTTGACGGCAGTTTCGTAACCGTGCTTGCCAAGAGTGAGAATTTGCGCGCGGCCCGAGATGGATGCCGGCGCCGCGCTGCGCGCGAGCGCAATTTCCGTGGCTCGGTCGACACTTTGATATCGAGCGATCGGCGCCATGCTCGGGTAGGCTGCCGCGCTGGCGCCCGACACGGTTATCGCGGCGTACAAGATCGACAGGCCGAAGCGCTGGAGTATCGGTGCGAGCTGGATTGGGCTTTTCATGATTGGTCACCTTGGCCTGTTTGGTCTTCTCATTGCAGTCAGCGCCGGAGCTTCATCGCGCCGCGGATCCCGCTTGCACGCCAGGACTCACCCCCGGCGCGGCGCACACGAAGCTCGCAGCTTCGCTGCTGCTGCCACTACCCGTCCATCGCGCCGCCTTCGGCCATGCGCACAGCGGTCGCGTCATGAGCGCCTTGGCCGACGGGTCGTCGTTGTCGTACTTGGTTGCGATCAATCGCTCCGGCGCAACACCGTCCTCCACCCAGCGGTCGAGCGGGTCGACGGTGTCAAATACATTGGGCCCGGCGCCGCCGAAGCAATGCGACATCCCGGGAACCATGATCAAGCGGACCTGGCCTGCGTTGGCTCCGAGCTCCTTCGTCAAGGCGTCGTAGTACGTAATGATATTGCGGGGCGGAATGACAGGATCGGCCCACCCCTGGTAGAGGACCAGCTTGCCACCGCGCCGCACGAAAGCGCGCAGGTCGGGGCTGTCCGAATTCAGCATCCTGCCCATGCGCTGCTGGGCATCGGCGAATCCGCGGCCGATGTCCGACCCGGCGGGTGCCCAGTTGGGGTTTTTATATACGATCCAGCGGTAGAACTCGGTGCCAAACCGCGCGTCCAGCGCGTTTGGCCCTATGATCCATGGATTCCAGTTCAGCTCGCTTCCAGGCTCGAAGCCGCTCGAGATCTGCACGCCATCCGTCCGCAGGCCTCGGTAAATCTTCCGGACGGCTCGGACCTGGGCATCGTTGAGACAGCCCTGGCGCTGGCCTGACTTGCACAGCAGCACAGCCGGATTCAAATCGCACGCCTGCGGATTGGAAACGATGCCGTCCTTGACGCCGTCGCGCGCATCGCAACGAGTCAGCACTGCGTCATGAATGAGCTTCAGGTCGTTATCGGTGAGCTCCGCATCCGGTGCTCCGTTCAGCGCCTGGTCGTTCGCGACGAA
>JAICMB010000399.1 GCA_025929455.1 Bryobacteraceae bacterium
AATATAAAGACCGGTGTTTTCGGGGCCGGATCCCGCCATGGCGGCGAGACTTTCGAAGGCACGAGCGGAATCGCGGTAGTCGAGGTAGTCCACGGCCGAAGCGAAGGGCGCGCCTCCGGCCCCGCGGGTGCGCACCGGCGTAGCGAACACCAGGCGCGTGGGATCTCGGAATGGCAGAGGACGCAGAAGGGCGGCGTCAATGATGGAGAAAATGGCGGCGGCGCCGCCCATGCCAAGAGCCAGCATGAGCATGCCGAGCACACCGGGCCAGCCGCTTCGGACCAGGCGGCGGAGCGCGAAGCGTAAATCAGCGGGCAGAATGACGACCTGCAATAGAGTGCGTGATATCCCTTCCAATTCTCATGGAATAGTACTACCATTCCCGGTTCCACACCGCGAGGGACCCGTACGGAATAGGGACAAAAAGTCGCACAAAGTTATTGATATGTGACAGATGTTCCCGTATTCTGTGGATGACCTGAGCGCGATCTCAGAGAAATAACTTAGCAGAGAGTGGGGAAAGTGCTCAGGCCGGAGATCGGGCAGTCTACACTACAAAAAAAGAGGAAAAAAATATGGCGCAATTGGGTAAGGTCGTCGCACCTACTATGAGGAGAGTTCTTCTTGCGGCCGTCGCAACCGTCATTCTCGTATCCAGCTGCTGGGCCGCCCCGGCACACAAGATCGGCACAGTTCCGCCGCCTGATCCTGGCAATCACGGCAGCATCCGCTAACTTTTTTCGAAACGCCGAGACAGCCCTATGAGCCCATTTTTCTGGGCCCTGTGGGCTGTCGGCGTTTCGTTGCAAGTCTCTCTCCTCCATATTCTCGTCAGCCGTGGGTTGTACAGAGTAAAGCCCATACTGACTTCATATTGTCTGGTCCTATTCCTTACAAATGTTGTCGACGTAAGTCTGCTCTTCAATTTTGGGCGTTGGAACGATCTTGGCGTAACGCTATATTGGGCCGACGATGCGGCACGCGAGATATTACTCCTGGTACTTGTCCTCGCGATGATCTACCGCGTGACCGAGGGTTCGCCGACTCGGCACGCTTCACAGTTGATACTGGCGCTTTGCACGCTTGGACTCGCGGGCGGATCGGTCATGTGGTACTGGCGTGCGAATTCCACGGCCTGGATGACCCCGGTTGTCCGTAACCTGAGCTTCTACGCGGCGATTCTAAACGTAATCCTCTGGGTCAACGCGATTAAGGCCCGTACGGACCGCCTCACGTTAATGCTGAGCGCGGGCATCGGGCTACAGATGGCTGGAGAGGCGATCGGTCAATCCTTGCGCTGGCTTGGGTTTGAAAGCCACACCATGTGGCTGTACCCGGTTGGCAACACCGCGCTGATCGGTGCGCACATTCTGTGCCTGTACATCTGGCTGCGCGCGCTGAAAGCGTACGAGCCGCAGGCGCCACGCGCGGCTCATGCCATGGCGGATTGAACGGGCCTACTTTGCACCGGGCGCGACGGCGAAGTCCCACACCTGCATGTTGAGCTTACCCTCGGTGTACTCGACCACCGCATATTCGCCCGGCGCGAGCGGCTTTTCCGGCCAGATCTTGTAAGAGCCGTCGCCCACCTGCTTGCGGAAAATCGAGACCGTATCCGGCTCCTCCACGACCTCGTTCGATACCGGGACGGTAGTGATCTTTTCGACGATGCGGTTGCCCTTATGGTCGTTCAACCTGACGAAGCCGAAGCGCTCGTCTTCAGACAGCCGGATATAAAACTCAGGGAGCGTGTCGGTCACGATGGTCGCGGAATGCGGGCCGTCGAGCTCCAGTGTGGATTTGCCGGTGATCAACGGGATCGGCGACATGGCCTTGAGGATGTTCCGGCGCTTGTTGTTGACCACCTTAGACTCAGCCTGCTTAACCGAAACCACCTTGCCTGCAATGATGCGGTAGACGCCCGGTTCTCCGGGAATAAGCGCGGCTTCGTGCGCCATCTGGCGCTCGGCTTTCTCTTCGGCCGCGTCCTCGCGCGCTTCCTGCTGCACGCGCTGTTCGCGGGAGTTAACCTCCGCTTCGGTTCGCTTCAGATCGACCAAGTTGAGCGGAATCTCTTCCCACTCCTCGCGGTCGGTGCTGTAGAAGCGCACCCGGTCGCTCTCCACCTTATACTCACGTGCGCTCTGGTAGGTGCCGTCCTTCAGGCACAGGCGGACGGCGGCCGCCAGCGGAGCGATTCCGGCCAGAACCAGGGCGAGCACGCCAATGAACTTCATGCCTTTTCGTTAGACGCGCGGCCGGCGCGCCGTGTTCCGCCCGGCGAACCGCTCCCGCGCGGTGTACTCTAACGATTATGGCGAAGCGCACCAGTTCGATGTTTGAAGTAAAGTGCCCGTGCTGCGACGCGACTCTGCGGGTGGACCCGGAACTGAAGGCCGTGATCAGCCACGTGGAGCACAAGAAACCGCCCTCTATCGCCGATATGCAGGAAGCCGTGCGCAATCTGCGCGGTGAAGAGTCGCGGCGCGGCGAGCGGTTCGACAAATCTTTCGAGGAACATCTCTCGCACCAGAAGGTGCTCGAGCGCAAGTTCGACGAATTGCTAAAGCAGGCCAAGGACTCGCCGGATGACGCACCGCCGCCTAAGCGCCCCTTCGATTTCGATTGACGTGCGACGGACGGCGCTATTGCTCATCAGCGCGGTATGCGCGCAGGCGGCCACTCTGCAACTCGACCACGCCACGGTCGCCGGTCACGACTTGAAAGCGATGCAGGCGCATCTGGCCGCTGTCGGCATTCGCAGCGAATACGGCGGCGCGCACGCCAATCACGCGACCGAGATGGCGCTGACCAGCTTTCCTGACGGCAGCTATCTGGAGTTGATCGCGATCGCATCCACCGCTGACGCGGGTGCCGAAGCCGCACAACCATGGGCCAAGCAGATGCGCGGAGATGCGGGCCCTTGCGCGTGGGCCATTCAGGTGAAGGACCCCGCTGCTGAAAGCGCGCGTCTGAAAGCGGCCGGCGTGACGGTCGGCGCACCCTCGCACGGTGGACGCACTCGGCCCGACGGCACGCGCCTGGAATGGGAAACCGTGCAGGTCGGCACGGAGCCGAACGGCACGTTCTTCCCGTTCCTCATCCATGATCTGACGCCGCGCAAGTTGCGGGCTTATCCACACGGCAAGCCTACGACGACGGACTTCTCCGGCATAAAACTGGTCGTAATTGCCGTGAACGATCTCAATGCCGCGGAGAAGCGCTATCGCCAGGCGTTCGGCCTCGCGCAGGCGATCCGGCAGGTCGATGCAGACTTCGGCGCGCACCTGGCATATCTCGGTGGTACGCCCGTCGTTCTCGCCCAGCCGCTTACTTCAGAGTCATGGCTCCGCGCCCGGATCGACCGTTTCGGCGAAGGTCCTTGCGCGTTCGTCCTCGACGGAAGAAAAACCAGCCGCTACAAAGCCGCCGCGCACAGCCGCTGGTTCGGCGCGCAGGTATCCTGGTTCGACACCGCGGCACTCGGCTGGCGCTTAGGCTGGCAGTAACGGTGGGGCGGCCGGTCGCTTTTTGCCGGCTGCCCGCGATCGCGCACAACTGAGACACGCGCAGCCGGGCAAGACCGGCGGCGCCACTTATAACTCGAATAGGAGTCAGTTCACTCTCCCGCTTTTACAGACGTTTTACACCCGACTCACAACCGTAATATCGTTTGGCGTTATGCTCAGTTGGAAATCGACGAGCGGAAACGCTTGAAATAAGGGGCGTTGGGGAAAGTATGAAGAGGCTATTCGGGATAAGTGCGACTTTATGCATCGGTATTTCTCTTGCCATGCCGGCGTTCGCGCAGTTTACCGCGACCACCGTCGCGATGGCGCCGCCTAATAACAATATCCCGATTCAGCTCAAGGGCGTCGCAAACGGCAAATTGCCGGGAATCTTTACGTTAGGTTCCACGCCGCACGCCATGCGCTACGACTCGCAAACCAAGCAGTTCGAATTGGATCTGGACGATCCGGGTAAGCGCTTGGTGAATGAAAGCCCGGAGGCTGCTCTGGGCACGGACGGCACGTATTACGCCGGGTGGGATCAGTTTCAGTCTACTTATATTTTGGCGCTCGGCACACGCAA
>JAICMB010000319.1 GCA_025929455.1 Bryobacteraceae bacterium
AAATTTCCCGAGTTGGTCCATTTCAAGTCAGCAGGTAATGTAATTCCCGCCGTAAACGCGCCGATGTCGCGGCTGCCCGATCCGGACAGCGTCCAATCGCCCTGGCCTACGATCACGGTGAACGGCGGCGTAAGATAGCCGCCCGTGGGCGCACGTGGAATCTCGAACGCACTGGAACCCGCTTGCGTAAGATTCAGGATCGCGTCGGCCTGCAGGTCCTTACCGCCGATCTGCGAAAAATCGGGAATCGCGAAACTCGCGCGATTCTGTGCTTCGTCGTAAACCGCGCAGGAGTTTGCCGGCACGGGATAGAGCGGCGCTCCGCCGAAGGATTGCACGATTCGTGTATAGGTCTCATACACGGCGCTCGCGTTCGCCTGGTCGAACAAGCCGCCCGCGCCCTCAATCGGCAAGCCCTGCACCGCGGCCTCCAGCAGCATGAAAGCGCCGATATTCACCGTTCCGCCCGCGTCCAGTTTCTTCTCCGCCGCGAGCGATAGCCCGAACGGATGCGTGCAGCCGGACGAACCCGCCGGACCGGTAGCGAGCACAAAATCGTTGCTCGGTACGCCGTCGACCGTGACCACAGCGGGCGTATAGCAGCCCGCCGGAACCCCGTCGGGCATCACAAACGTGATCTGATCCTCCGCGGGAAATTCCGGCGCGCGGCCGGCGTATGCGGGCGTTACGCCGACGCCCCCGATCGTCACGCGCACCGTTGAAGCGGTGGGGAGGAAACCCGGCGCGCTCGTGTCGTCCTTGGCAATAGCGCCGAGCCCTGTTCCGTAGAGGCTTACGGCTTGCCCCGGCTGAATGGGGTTCGCGAGAAAGCCGAGCGCATACGAGCCGTCCGGTGAAACCACCACGGACACCGCCTGCCCGTCGCCGTTCGAATTCCACGTAAACGCGTTGAAGCCCGTTTTCGAAACCACGACATCGATAGCCGCGCTGGTCTGGCCGTTATACGTCACAGCGAGCGTGGCCGCGCCCGGCGCCGTCGTGGACGGCAGCACGGCGTTGATCTGCGTGCTGGAGATGTAATAGAGCAGCGCCGGCACGGTGTTGGTGCCCGATTTTACGCTCACGGAAACGCCCGCGACAGACTCCTGAAATGGCGTGATCACTTGCGGGCTGGCCGGCCCCAGTCCACTCCCCTTGAGGGTGATAAACGAACCCGGCGCGAGGACGTTATCGCCCTTCAACGGATCTGCGGCATTTCCCGCGGTGTCGATTACGGGCTGGGCGGAAAGGCTGGCCGAAATCACGGCGAACGCGATTAGAGGGGTACGCATCAGCCGGAGTTATAACACGAAGCTCCGACGCGCGTACGCTATTCGTAACGCAGCGCTTCGGTCGGGTTCAGGTGCGATGCGCGGCTGGCGGGCAGCAGGCCGAACACGATGCCGACCAGGAACGATACGCCGAACGCTACGGCAACCGAAAGCATCGAGATCGGCACCTGGACGCCTTCCGTGAAAATGCGAATGCTGAGCGGCACCGCCAGGCCCAGCAAAATGCCAATGATGCCGCCGCCCAGACTGATCACGACGGCTTCGGCCAGAAACTGCTGGAGGACCTCCTGTCGCGATGCGCCTACCGCCATTCGCAGCCCGATCTCCTTCGTCCGTTCAGTCACGGTCACGAGCATGATATTCATGATGCCGATACCCGAAATGATCAGCGCGATGGCGGACACCACCAGCAGTACGAGCGTCAAGATCAGCGCGATCTTCTTCGCTGCATCGAGAATCGCGGAAAGATTCTCAACGCTGTACTTGGCGCCGGGGCGGTGGCGGCTTTCGATGATCTGCCGTACCGCTCGGGTGAGCGGCTCCACGTCGGCGGCATTGCGCGCCTGCACATACAACGGGTCGATCTTCTCGACCTGGTTGAAGTAACGGATCACGGTGATGGGAATGAAGATCGTCTCATTGCCGAGCTCTGACAGCCCGAAGCTCTCGGTCTTCTCTTTGAACGTGCCGATTACGGTGAACCGCAGGCCGTGCAGTTTGATGACCTGATCCACCGCCGCGCTCTGGCTGCCGTACAGCCGTGTTGCCAATTTTTGCGTAAGCATGGCGACGTGCTGGCGCAGCGAGACATCGCTCGCGTCGATGAAGCGGCCGGAGAGCAGCACGAGGTTGCGCACGATCGGATATTGATCGTCGGAGCCGATGACGCGCACGTCTTCCTCTTTGCCGTTGATCATCATACGGTCGTAGTCCGTCATGACGCCGGTAGCTGCCATAATGCGCGGCCCGAGTGTCTGCCGCACCGCTTCGATATCCGCGATCTTCAGGAAATCGGCGTCCACCTTGGCACTGGTGTTGTTGCCGCCTTCGTAACTCGCATAGATCATGTTGGAGCCGATCCCGCGGATCTGATCGAGGATGTAATCGCGGCTGGTGAGCGAGATCGTTACGACGAGGATAACGGACGCGTTGCCGATGACGAGCCCGAGCGCGGTGAGAAACGTACGGACTTTGTTGGCGCGGAGCGCCTGCACGCTGAAACGAAGGGCTTCACCGATGTGCATGGTTCAAGTGTGTCAACCGCTCCCTGACGGTCGCGGCTCGGTACGCCTCATCTGAGCCGCGACCATCAGGGAGCGGAATCTTGCTTACGCGCCCTGCGCCTGCTTCAGCAGCCGCAGCGCTTCATCGCGAGGCGGATCTTCGGGCGTCAGATTACTGCGCAGGTACCGTTCTAGCAAGCTCTTGGCCACCGGCAGATTGCGCTTTTGCTCCACGTAGACTTTGGCCCGCGTATACAGTACCTTGGGACTGCCGGGCGCCATCTTCTCAGCCCGTTCGAAGGCCGCTTCGCTCTCCTGCACCCGCCCGCGCTTGGCGAGGTAACGGGCCAGGTCGAGCACGCGGCCGACTTGCCGCGGAGCAAGCTCCATCGCACGCCGGAGCTGCTGCTCGGCGGCGTCAAATTCCTTTTCTTTATCGGCGATCTGCGCCGCTGCGAAGTGCCCTTCGGCCGGGTCGATCGCGGCTATGCGTTCCGCGAGCGTGCGAGCCTTATCGATGCCGCCGCCGAGAAAGCCAGGCGCTTGCAGATAATAGTCGAACAGATCGTTGATAGCTTCCTGGTTCTTGGGGTCGAGCTGGACCGCTTTTTCGAAATACTGGCGGGCCCGCGAAGCCGATACCGGCGCCGTAAACGGGCTGCCGGTTTCCGCGCGGCGGCCCCAAGCGCGTCCAAGCCAGTGATTGTATTCGGAATTATTCGGCTCGAGCGCGACCGCTTTCTGGAACGCGTCCGTCGCCTTGGAGTACTCGCCGAGCATGAAGTAATCCTGCCCTTCCAGGCAGTAGTCCGGCCCGCCCGGCGATGGCAGGGTCTTTAAGACTTTGAGCGACTCCTCGTAATTCGTGCCTTGGTAGAGGACCTCTGCCTTGCGAAAAGTCTCGGTTTGCGGGCTTCCCGCGAGCAGTGTAAATCCGCCGTACAGCAGGACCGCAGTACCGGCGTAAAAGGCGACGCATCTCCCCATTCCGTTTCTAAGACCCTTATCTGGCGTTTTTCTTATTTTACTTAGCTCTTAGATGTGCGAGAGCCGTCGCCGGATACGGGAATTCGAAGAGGGCCGCGGGCGGGATGCCGGGCAGTTGCGCCGAACGGACGTTACAGCATGTTGGGGAGCTTGATGATTTTCTTCTGGATGGCGTACTGCACGAGCTGCGCTTTGTTGTGAATGTCGAGTTTTCGCATGAGATTGAACTTATGCGCCTCGACGGTCTTGACGCTCAGGTTGAGGTCGCAGGCGATTTCTTTTACAGAGCTGCCTTCGGCCAGCATTTTGAGTACCTCGCGCTCGCGCGTAGTGAGCGTGGCGAAGCGCGGCAGCCGGTTGGCGGATTTGATGCGCGACCGGAAGTCGTCCACCAACTGCGACAGCATCCGCGGGCTTAGATAGCTCCCGCCGCGGCAGATGTCGCGGACCGCGGAGACGAGTTGATTGGCCGGCGTGTCCTTGAGGACGTAACCGCTGCCGCCCACCTCCATGCCTTCAACTAGATAATCCTCGTCGTCGTACATGGTGAGAAACACAACTTTGGTTTCCGGGCGGTTCTTCTTAATCTGCCGGGTGGCCTCGAAGCAGCTCAGACCGGGCATGCCGATGTCCATCAGCACCACGTCCGGACGGATCTCGGTGGCCTTGTCCACGGCCTCGGCCCCGTGTGCCGCTTCGCCGATCACTTCCATATCGGCCTCCCCGGATAGCAGCGTGCGGATGCCCTGCCGGAAAAGCGTATGGTCGTCCGCTAACATGATGCGAGTTCTTGACATAAGCGCGTCCTCACCAACAAGCGGGCCGCCGCGTTCTATTCAGCGGGCTTACCCACGAAATACTTATCGTCAGGAGCGGGAGTTTTCCTTAGGGGTTTTCCGTGCGCCAGAGTGAGGCGGCCGCGTGCCCATGTTATCTTCGTCTTGAGGCCGTAGCTTGCGCTGCGCGCCTCCGCGTCCCCATCGTCTAGCCCGGCCTAGGACATCGCCCTTTCACGGCGGTAACGGGGGTTCGAATCCCCCTGGGGACGCCAAAAGTCACAAAGTACGGGTTGCAGATTCGTTCGAACGCAGCCAGTTACGAGTTCAGCTGCGACGTGCTCTTCAGCGGCCTCTTCAAGAGGTTTTTCGACTGAAGCGGCGGCCGCGCCGGTGTTCGGATTACGCGGCAGCGGAGCAGGCACGGGCGCCCCTAAATCGCTGTCATGATCGTCTCGTCGCCGGTTTTCCCACTCTGCGATAACGCTCTCAAGTTCAGCCAGTTCTTTCTCGACCATCCGTCATCCTTTCGTTGTTACGTGCCGGCCAAGCGATCGGTCCGGGCGAACAAACGCCTTGCCAAAATGGACACCGGGGTTCGCGATCG
>JAICMB010000757.1 GCA_025929455.1 Bryobacteraceae bacterium
ACGCGCGGGCTCCCGCCGCCGATAACACCCGTATAGAAAAATTGCTCCGCATTCCGCGCTGAAACGCCGGTGCCGATAAGGTACGCGGGCGGCTTCGCGGGTGTTCCACGCCGGGAGTGCGCGTCGCCCGCGCGCTTTCGGGATTTGCCGCTAGGCCATTGGAAAGCAGTCACTTACTGGAAAACTGTGGCGGGGTACGGACCTGGCGTAAAGTTTGCACCTTCAGGAATCGATGATGACCATGACCGCCGCCGCCTCTCGCGCGTTCGACACTCCGACATCGCGCCGCACTTCATCGCATTCCGCTCGCCGGACGGTCCGGCCGAAACCGGCCGAGTCCGCGGCCGAATCGAAAAACGCCCGCCGCGACCAGCTCATTCTGGAGCATCTGAACCTGGTGCGTGCGATTGCCGTGCGGGTACATGACAATTTGCCCGTCCACGTTGAACTGGACGATCTGGTTCATGCCGGCGTGCTCGGCCTGTTCGATGCTGCGACGCGGTACAACCCGGGTAAACAGGTGGCGTTTTCGAGCTATGCGAAGCACCGCATCCGCGGGGCCATCCTCGACAGTTTGCGCCAGCTCGATTGGGCTTCGCGCGATCTGCGGCGCCGTCAGAAGCAGGTGGAGGCAGCCGTGCGCGACCTCGCGCTAGCGCTGCAGCGCACGCCGACGGAAACCGAAATCGTCAGCAAGCTCGGTATTGACGTGAAGCGCTGGCGCCGCATGATGATCGACTTCAAGGGCGCGACAGTTACGTCGATGTCTGCGGATTCCGAGCGCGAGGATATGCCGGCCCCGGAATACGCGGGCAACCCGGAGTTGCAGCCCGACAACGTTTGCGCGCGGCAACAGATGCGCACGTTGCTCAGCAGCGCGATGCAGGCGCTCCCGGCACGCTATCAGAAGGTAGTCGGCATGTATTACGTGAGCGACATGACCATGAAAGAAATCGGCGGCGTGCTTGGAATTAACGAGAGCCGCGTTTCGCAGATCCACAAGTCGGCGCTCGCGAAAATGCAGACTGCACTGCTATCGAGCGGCATCCACTCGAGCGCTGCGTTCTAGAGTGGAGCCCTGGCGCGCTAATAGTTGTATTTGGCGCGCGACACGCTACTCGACTTATTTCACGACTTCGCTGGATTGCAGCAGCGGTTTCTGGTTCATGACGACGGGTTCCGTATCCGCGCGTATACCTACGCAGAAACGGCCGCCAAGTCGCGCGCTTTTGCCCAGCGCCTGCGCGACAGCGGTTTCACCCCCGGCGACAAGCTGATCGTATATTCGGAAAACCGTCCCGAATGGGTGTTCGCGCTGTGGGGCGCGCTGCTGGCCGGGGTGGTCGTGGTTCCGATCGATTATCGCTCTCCGCCGGAGTTCGTCGACCGCGTGCGCGGCATCGTGAATGCGCGCGCAGTACTGTTCGGCTCCGAACCCGCGTACCCGGACACCGCGCATGTCTGGAATATCGATTCGCTCGACACCTCGGAGATCGAGCGCTTCTCCCCCGCGGCGGCTGCGCCGGAGACCACCGCTGAAATCATCTTCACCTCCGGAGCGACGGCCGAGCCGAAGGGCGTCATCATTGAGCATCGCAACCTGCTCGCGAATCTGGTTCCGGTCGAAAACGAAGTTAACAAATACCGCAAATGGGGCAAGATATTTTTCCCCATCCGCTTCCTCAACCTGCTTCCGCTCAGCCATATGTTCGGGCAAGTTATGGCGGCGTTCATCCCGCCCATGTTGCCGGGCGAGACCATCTTTATGCGCGGCTATAACCCGGCGGAGATCACGCGACAGATTCGCTCGCGCCGTATCTCGGTGCTGGTGTGCGTGCCGAAGATCCTCGAAATCGCGCGCGATTACTGTCTCCAGCGATTCCCCGAACTCGAACACGCGCCCGCCGCGCGCGGACACTGGCTGCAGCGCTGGTGGCGGTACCGCCGCATCCATCGCATGTTCGGGTGGAAATTCTGGGCGTTTGTGGTGGGCGCCGCTCCACTCGCGCCCGATGTCGAAGCGTTCTGGAA
>JAICMB010000691.1 GCA_025929455.1 Bryobacteraceae bacterium
CGCAATTCTTCTGGGCTTACCTGGGGATCCGAAGGGACAAATTCCGCACCGCGCTCAACGGGCGTGACATGCGCCAACACGCAGTCGTGATCATCGCACAACTCCAGCGGAGAAGCCAGATTCAGCAGCTTTGCACGCAGCACACTATCTACAACGATTCGTGTCATCAACGCACCATAAATCGAACTTAAAGCCCTGATTAAATGGTAGCCTGCGCCGCGCGCCGCGGCAACGGATCTGAGAATGCCGTGCGAGGATAGTTCACCTAGCCAAGAGTGAAACCTTTCACGGTGGCTGGAGCAGAGCCTTTGCTGCGCAAAACAAGCAATTTCCAGGGCCAAAACGCGATGAGGTTTATGCCGGATTTGTTCCGTCCCGCCACCGTCCAGGCTTGCCCCGGTGGAGCGGTGACTGACAGCTAGAACGATCGGCCCCGATCGCCCTTTTCTATCGTTTCCGCGTAGCGTCCGCCGCCTTCGGCGGCGGACGCCACGCGGAAACGCGGGAGGGGCATCCAGCGCCCGCGCTGCTAGCGTCCAATCATCGCCCGACGGAGACAAGCTCCGTCGTGGCGGAACAAAAACAGCGTTAACTCAGTTCATACGCGCCAGCGGATTTCGCGCAGCCCAGGGTGGGATAAGCTCGCTATAGCGAGTCGTCGCAACGGCAAGCAAAGCACTTGCGGCGATCGCTCGCGCGGAGGAAAATTCGCCCGCCCCAAGCGATCGCCGGCAAAGCCGCGCGGCGCGCTCGGCCAAGGCCAGTGGCAAAGGCGCAGCGCGCTGCGCCTTTGGCGGCAAGCGCACCCGCACCGGCCCGGTGTGGCGGGCATCCGGGCCGTTCGTCAGCGAAGCATAGCGCCTCATGAACTCGGTCGACGAGATCCTCAGCAAATTGGTTGCGCGCGGCTGTCCGCTGGCGCTTGCGGCGCGAACCGTCCACGAGGGCGTCGAGCGACTAAGAGACATGCCAGGTGCCCGCCCGTAAGATCAATGCGACAAGCGTGTCGCCCAAGTCGCAGGCGGCGGTGTTGCGCGCGCTCCGCGGCGTGGTGTTCACGGGTTCGGGCGACACGGTCGAGGGTGCGCCTTGCGTCGCCGGTCCGACGGCCGCGTGCGATGCCGATCCTGACGCGCGGAGTGCGCGCGGTCATCGAAGCGGTGATTGCCGATGACGCTGATTAGGCGCATGCATCGCACGCGTGCAATCAAAGGCGCAGCGCGCTGCGCCTTTGAACGCGCGCGGGCTGAAGACCCGCATCGGCATCACCATGATTCTCACCGCGATGCTCGGCATGTTGTTTTATAGGCCGCGCTCCGCGACAGAAACTTTATCGGGTGCGGTCGGAGGATGGCGTCGCTTGGGCCGGAGGCAACGATCCTACCAAACCATTGCGGAATCGACTAAAATGCTTTCGGTGAACAATCAGGAGGCGCCTATGTCGCAGCAAATTTACCACGGTGTCATACAAGGCGGACAGGTTCGTCTACTGGACGCCGTGCTACCCATTCCGGAGGGAACGCCGGTACTCGTGACAGCCCTTCCGGCGCCTGCGGGCACTGGCGCCGCCGTCATCGCCGCCGCCGATTCGGCACCGCGCGTTCCCGCGGCCTGGGTAGATGAACTGGAGCAGTTGATTCATGCCGGCGAGCGGTCGGCCGAGCGAAGCAACCCATTCGCAGAACGTAGCAGCGGATAGGAGGCCGCGATGGCCGGCGCCCTTCTCGATACGAACGCGGTCAGCGACCTGATGCGCGACCATGCTTCACTGAAAGCGCGGGTGGCCGCATACGCCGGCCGGCTCTGCACAAGCGTTGTTGTCCGCGGCGAGATCCGCTACGGCCTGGAACGCCTTCCACCCGGAAAGAAACGAACCGATCTGGAAGTACGCGCGCTGGCAATCCTGGCTCCGCTGCCGCACGAGCCGGTTACTGATTTGATCGCCGAGACGTATGGCCTCCTCAAGGCCCGACGCGTGAGCCGCCCGGAGCCGCCCCTCGCTTACGCGTCGGGCTTCCAGAGGGCGATGAATCATCCGACCTGCAAGGCCATCCTGCCTGGCTGCGCTCCGTACTCGCCGGGGCATCGCCGAGGCTCTGCCCCAGCTACCGGTTTGCTGATCGTTCTCATTACCACGCTCTGCGGGGCCCCGGTGGCGGCATTGGGCGGCGAAGGACGAACGATCGCGATTCAGCCAGGCCCCAAAGCGCAGCGGCAATTGCAGACGGCCCTGATCGAAGCACAGCCGGCCGATGTGATCGAACTGGCCGCCGGACAATACGATTTTTCGGCTACGCTGTCGCTCGACGTGCCCGGCGTCACGGTGCGCGGGGCCGGCGCCGACAAAACCGTGCTCAGCTTCAAGAATCTGCTGCAAGGCACCGGCGGCGAAGGGTTGCTGGTGA
>JAICMB010000773.1 GCA_025929455.1 Bryobacteraceae bacterium
CAGCGTGTACTCCGTCGGCGTCAGGTTCACGGCCCGCCCGCGCAGCCGCACCTCGCGCCGCGCGAAATCCATCACCAAATCCCCCGCCAGCTACCCGGGCCGCAGCGACTGCTTGCCGATGGTTGCCGTGCACTCGCGCAACTGCACCAACGTGCAGAGCCTGATGTATGAACCGGACCGTCGCATCGAAGTTGAATGGACTCGGGCAGGGACGCGCACATTCCCGGTGAAACTCACGATCTACACCGATGACCAGCCCGGCATGCTCGCGCAGTTGACATCGGTTGTCTCCAACGATCAGAGCAATATCCGCAGCCTCGAAGCGCGCAACGACGACAAGCGCAATGGCGATGGCGCGGTAATCGAGATGACGGTTGAGATCAAGGACAAAAAGCAGTTGGACCGAGTAGTGAGTGCGATGCGGCGCATCTCCGGCGTGCGCGATGTGGAGCGGACGCAATGACGCCGGACCTCACACTCGCCGAGCCTGAACACATCGCGATATCGAAATCGCGCGGCATCAAAATTGATTGGAAGGACGGCCACCGCAGCGAGTACACGCTCGCCTATTTGCGAGACGAATGCCCCTGCGCGACGTGCACCGGGGCACACGGCACCGAACCGCAGAAGAGCAACTACGCCGCTACCGAAGCGCAGCCCGCGAACCCTTTCCAGATGTTCAAGCCCGCCCTGCGCATGGAGTCGGTAGAAGAGGTCGGCAGCTACGCTGTTCGCATCCGCTGGTCCGACGGGCACAATACCGGCATTTACTCGTGGGATCACCTGCGGCGCATTTGCCCGTGTCAACAGTGCCGCGCGAACGAGCTGTGAAGAATCGGACCTGAAATCAGGAACCCGCCGGACCCGCCTTTTTCACCAGCTTTCCCGCGGTCCTCACCTCGACCTGGAAATTCTTGAGGACGTCTGCCAAACGAGCCAGTGACGCGGGATTAGCGAGATCAATGTCGATGTCCGCGTCAACTTCCGTGACCGAATGGCCCGCGGGAGTTGCCGGAACTCCGTGGGGCGCGTTCGGCGGAGAAACGACGATTCGGGAAATGTTGCCCTTCCCGTCATGGATTGCGTGGATTTTCATGATGTACCCTTGCCCCGCTCGCGCGGCAGACCCTACGAGGAGCCGCGCGTAGTTTGTTGAATCATGGAGCGACTCCGCCGACCCAGAGAGCGTAATTCGCCGAGTCAACACCTACATTCCGAACCGTGCAAAAGATAAACCGATCGCCGTTCGGAGCGGCTTGCGATGTCATTTGCGTCACGGTCATGGTGCGGTCCGCGCCCGCAAGGGCGAGTGGATGAGCGGTCGCGCTAACGGCATTGGCATACCACGGCCATGGCCCGATTACCCAGGTTTCCTCTGCACCGGGCGGCAGACCAAAATCGGAAACAGATGCGTATGGCCCGTACAGAAATAGATTCGCCATTTCCAGCCTCCTTTTTGCGCCCGCCCTCTCGGAGCAGGGTTATATTTCCTGCTTGTGTGGGCAGAAGACTTAGCACTTAAGCGTAATTGAACGTTGAAACGGTGTCAATGCAAATGTCGTGGTTTGCCGCCCCTACGTGAGAAGTCCTATTTGTGCCAAATAGAACGTCCGTGGTTCACAAGCTGACGCTCACATCTCGCTCGTAATCACGAACGTTTCGGGTGCAATGTGTCGGGCAAGGATCCCATAAATTCTGGCTTAACTTGCGGAACAGTATCTCCGAAATGTGGACACGACCCTCCGAAGGATTGCACGCCAGTCCGTTTCAGCGCGGCTTCGCCCGCCGTGCCGCCTCCAACAACAGCAGCACGCACCGTCCACCGCTCACCATCACCAGCAAATACGCCCCGAACACGACCGTCCCATTGTGGCGTATCGATTCCGCCGTCCACACCATCG
>JAICMB010000427.1 GCA_025929455.1 Bryobacteraceae bacterium
CCAAATAGCGCGGTGCCCACGCGCACACAGGTGGAGCCCTCCTCGATCGCGGCTTCGAGATCGTGGGACATGCCCATCGAGAGTTGCGACAGGCCGTGGGTCGCGGCGAGTTCCCGCAGGCGGCGAAAGTAGGGCCGCGCGGCTTCGGCGTCGTCATCCCAGGGCGGCATGGTCATCAGACCCAGGAGGCGCAGGTTCGGGCAGGCCCGGATGGCGTCGATCAAGGCCGGCAACTCCGCGGGAGCGGCGCCGCTCTTGGCCTCTTCTTCGGAGAGCTTGACTTCGATCATCACGTCGAGCGGCCGGCCGGTGGCATCGAGGCGGCGCGCCAGTTTCGCGGAATCGACCGTCTGGATTACCTGGAACAGGCCGGCGGCGGCCGCCGCTTTGTTGGATTGGAGATGACCGATGAGGTGGTAGCGGGTGCCGGGAAGGGCGCCTACGGCCGGCGCCTTGCCCTCGAACTCCTGAACATAGTTTTCGCCGAACTCGCGCAGACCGAGGTCGTAAGCGGAGTGGATGACGGCGGCGGGGAAGACTTTGGTGACCGCGAGGAGGGTAATGGAGGCCGGGTCGCGGCCGGAACTGTCGGCGGCGCGGGCGATACGTTCGCGAACGGCTGCGAGTCGCTGGGGGAGGTCGTCCATTGCGTTTTCGAGGGGGTGCGGCTTCCAGTATCCCATGGTGTGAAACAGCGAATTTGTTTCACGTGAAACAGTACTATGGGTAACGTTATGACCCACGTGTAAGTGGTGTATTGTCAGAGAGTTACGAAAAACGGAATTGCATATTTTAAATTCAGTAGCTTGCGGGGAAATATCTGGTCTGGAATTAACCTGTTTGGACGGTATTTGTGAGCACGATTGAAACGCAATTCTGATATTCTGAACCTTCAGCCAGGGGTCTTTATGAAAAAACTGTTCGCACTGTGTCTCAGCGCGTTCGCCTTCGCGGCGGGCGCATACGCTCAGGCAACCGCCGGGCTCGGTTCCGTATCCGGCACCGTTCGCGATGCATCAGGAGCGGTCGTGCCCGGCGCAACCGTCGTGGTGTCCAACGAGAGCAAGGGTATCAAGCGGTCGATGACGACGACGGACGCCGGCGTGTTCACGGCTCCCGCGCTGGTTCCCGCGGAAGGTTACTCGCTCACGGTCAATAGGCAGGGCTTCACCACCTACGAAGTTAAGGAATTCGCGATTCAGGTCGGCCAGAATATCGATTTTAAGGTCGCACTGGAGGTAGGCAGCGCGGCGACAAAAGTAGACGTAACGGCGGAGGCTCCGCTGGTGGAAGACACCAAGAGCGGCGTTACCGCAACGGTAGGCAAAGAACAGATCGACGATCTGCCGATCAACGGCCGTCGCGTGGACAGCTTTGTGCTGCTGACGCCGGCGGTGACCAACGATGGCGAATTCGGGCTGATCAGCTTCCGCGGTATCGCGGCGGGCAATGCCTTCCTGACGGATGGGAACGACACGACGAACAGCTTCTACAACGAAAACGCCGGCCGCACGCGCATCGGCAGCCAGATTTCGCAGGACGCGGTGCAGGAATTCCAAGTGCTTTCCAACGGCTTCAGCGCCGAGTTCGGCCGCGCCATGGGCGGCGTGATTAACACTGTGACGCGTAGCGGCTCCAACGACGTGCATGGAACCGGTTATTGGTTCTTCCGCAACCGGACGCTCGAGGCGGCGGACCGCTACTCGAACGGCGTGAAGGCTCCGGAATGGCGCCACACGGCCGGCGCCAGCGTGGGCGGCCCAATCAAGAAGGACAAGCTCTTCTACTTCGTGAACTTCGACTATACGAACCGGAATTTTCCGGGTCTCAACCGTATCGTCAACAATACCATCACCGATGCGACCGGCAACTTCATTCCCGCCTCTAACTGCGTTCCCACCACCGCACCCGGCGGCCCGACGCAGGCGCAATGCACAGCGGCGATCAACTTCATCCAGAGCCAAATGAATGTAGTTGTGCCCCGGACGTACAACCAGGAGCTTGGGTTTGCCAAGCTTGACTGGCATCCTACCGATCGCAACACGTTCAGCTTCGATCTGAATGCCATGCGCTGGGTTTCGCCGCACGGCATCCAGACCCAGGCCGTGCTGACGAGCGGCAACATGCTAGGCAATAACGGAAATTCGACGGTGCAGGATAAGTACGGCAAGGCTTCCTGGACTTCAGTGGTTACGAACAGCGCAGTCAACGAACTCCGGTTCGGCTGGTTCAAGGACCGGCTTTCCGATCCGGGCGCGAGCGACCTGTATCCCTCGACGGGTCCGCTTTATATTACGGTCGCGGGCAGCACCGTAGGCGCCGCGCAGGCATATCCGCGCACGTATCCCAGCGAGAACCGCTATCAGATCGTGGACAACTATAGCTGGACCAGGGGCGCTCATTCGGTTAAGTTCGGGATGGACTTCCAGACGACCACGGATTGGACGAACCAGTTATTCAACGGAAACGGCGGCTACGCTTACAGTAATGTGGCTAACTTCGCGAAGGATTTCTCGGGCAATACGACCGGCGTGAAGAGCTACACCAGCTTCAGTCAGCAGTTCGGCAACCCGATCAAGAGCCTGCGTACGACCGACATCAACTTTTATGCGCAGGACACCTGGAAGCTTTCTCGAAAAATCACGTTCAGTTACGGCTTGCGCTACGAAAAGAGCTGGCTGCCGCAACCCACCATTGCGAACCCGGACTGGCCGCAGACCGGTAGCATTCCCGAACAAAACAAGAACTTCGCGCCGCGCGTTAGCCTCTCCTACTCGGTGAACGATCGCACGGTCATCCGCGCGGGCTACGGGATGTTCTACGCGCGCATACACGGCAATCTCCTGGATACCCTATTCCTGGGCAACGGCAAATATCAGACCGCTATCAACGCCGGTCCTTCGGTGGCGGGGACCCCGACGTTTCCCAACATCCTGAGCAGCGGCGGCAACCTTCCCGGAGGGACCATTTCGCTTCAGTTCGCAGACCCGCAGAGTTTCCGGGCGCCTTATTCACAACAGGGCACGCTGGCGTTGGAGCACCAATTCACCCGCGATATCGCGGTCACGGCGAGCTACATCTGGAGCCGCGGCATCGGGCTCTTCACGCAGCGCGATCTGAACCTCGGTAATCCCGTTGGTCCCTATACCTACACGATTCAGGACGCCGCTGGAAATAACGTGGGCGCTTACGTTACGCCGGTCTTCGATTTCAATCTCCGGCCGGACAAACGCTATGGAAAGATCCTACAGATCGAGAACGGGGGACAGTCCTGGTACAACGCTCTCGCACTCCAGGTGGTGAAGCGCTTCTCGCATGGATTGACCGGGCAGATCAACTACACCTGGTCCCACGCCATCGATGACGCCAACCAGCAGGGCGCCAGCTATAACATCTCCAGCACCTTCAATAATGCAACCTTCAACGGCAACTATCCTCTAGATAAGGGCAGTTCCACGCTGGATCAGCGCCACCGATTCTCGCTGAACTGGCTGTACCGGCCCACGTTTACCACGAGCACGTCGGCCTTCGCGCGCTACTTCGTGAACGGCTGGGAATTGTCAGGGATTACGACGCTGGCGAGCGCGCACCCGACCGCCGCTACGATGAACTCAGCGAGCACATCGGCCAACGGCGTGTTTCCGGGCGTGACCCTGGCGTACAGCACGCTCAACGGATCGGGCGGCTGGAACCGGGTGCCGTTCCTGCCGGTCAACTCGCTCGATATCGACCAAACCTATAATGTGGACCTGCGCCTGACGCGCACGCTACCCTTCAGCGAACGCGTCAAGGCGAACCTCTCGTTTGAAGCGTTCAACGCCTTCAATACGATCCACAACACCTCCATTCAGACCGCCGCTTACAGCGTGAGCGCGGGCGGGATTCTGAAACCAGTGCTGACCAACGGG
>JAICMB010000515.1 GCA_025929455.1 Bryobacteraceae bacterium
CAAATGTTTTTCTTTAAACACGCGTGGCGCGCCCGTGATCTCGGCATCGAGCAGCGCAATCACCGGTTCCGGATTCGCGCAGCCGAACGGCTCCAGCGCCAGTAACTGCTTCGCGCCCTCATCGTCCAGCTCCGTCAAATCCGCAACGGCATCGATGCTGAGCCGCGGAACAAAATCCGCAGGGCCCAACTGCTGCGCTGCGCACTCCGCAAAGCGCCGCCGGAACTCCGGTACACGTTCGGCCCGCAGCGTTACTCCGGCCGCCTGCTTATGGCCGCCAAAGCGCACGAACAGATCCGCCATGTTTTCGAGCGCTGCCAGTAAATGAAAACCGGGCACGCTGCGGCCGGAACCCTGCGCCAGTCCGTTCTCTTCGCCAAGCACGAACGCCGGCCGGCAAAAACGCTCCACCAGACGGCTGGCGACGATGCCCACGACGCCGCGATGCCAGCCCGCATTGCAAAACACCAGCGCGGCATCGGCGTCCGTAACGGGCACGCGCTCGCATTCCGCCAGCGCGTGTTCGAGTATGGCGGCTTCGGTCTGTTGCCGCTCCTGGTTCAACACATTAAGCTGTTCCGCCGTCGCGCGCGCGGCTGCCGCATCGTCGTTGAGAAACATTTGTACGACCGCGGCGGCATGCGCCATGCGCCCGGCCGCGTTGATGCGCGGCGCAACGCGAAACGCCACCTGGCGCGCATCCGGCCGCACGCCCGGCGCAAACCCGGCGACGTCGAGCAGGGCGCGCAACCCCGCGTTACGCACGCGGTCCAGTCCTGCGAGACCGTGCGTTACGATGACACGGTTTTCGCCCAGGAGCGGCACGACGTCGGCAACGGTAGAGATCGCCGCCATCTTCAAAAACGAAGCCAAGGTCCTTCGCAGACGCGCCTGATCCCAGCCGAGGCGCAGGAACAGCGCGTGCGCCAGCTTGAACGCGACCGCCGCGCCGCACAGGTTCTTCTCCGGGTATGGGCACCCGGGCTGATTAGGATTGATCACGGCCAGCGCCGGCGGCAGTTCGGTCTCGGGCAGATGGTGGTCCGTGATGATGACGTCCACGCCGCGCGCGTTAGCGGCTCGCACCGCCTCCAGCGCACGTATGCCTGTATCGACCGTGATGACAAGCTGCACGCCGGCATCGGCAGCCGCGCCGATCACTTCTGTTTTGATTCCGTAGCCGTCCAGCAGCCGGTGCGGTACGTGGAACTCGGAAACGCCGCCCGCAATCTCAATCGCCTTTGACAGAATTACGATCGACGAAGTGCCATCGACGTCGTAATCGCCGTAGATCAGAATGCGTTCGCGCGCGCGGACCGCGGTTTCGAGGCGCGCGGCCGCTTCCGGCATGCCGGCCAGTAGCATCGGGTCGTGCAGTTGCTCAAACGTGGGGTTCAGGAACGCGATCTGATCGGCTTGCGTATGAATGCCGCGGGAGGCGAGCACGCGTGCTGTAAGCGGGCGCACGCCGCCGGCAGGCAGCACCCGCGCCGCCTCCGGAAAAATCCAGCGCACTGCGTCCGACACTGTTTAATTTTTCGAGAAATAGCCGCTCATCGGGTTCTCGTCGCTTTCGTCGGGCGGCTCCGAGCTGAGCACTTGCAGCTCATCGACTAGATCGGTGAAGTCTTAATACCAGTCGGTACGCAGGTCGAATACGTAGATGCGGCCTTCGAAGTCGAACGATAATTCCAGAGCGCAAGTGAAGCCGTCATACACCGTCATTTCGCGGATGCGGCGCTCCACGGCGCGGTAGTCGTCGCGCTCCAGATTGCATTCTTCCAGTCGTTCGATGGCGTGGTCAACCTGTTCGGAGGAAAACTCGTGCTGGTGGAACACCATCATGCGCACGCCTGCGGCTTTCGCGGTTTCGAGAAATGAGCCGTAATCGGGATAACGCTCGACGTCCCAATACACGATCGGCAGCGAATCGAGCATGCGGGAGTACCCGTGGAAAACTGCAAAGGATTCACGTTCCAGGCGAGCCTGGATTTCGCTGCGGAGCGTATCGAGGTTCTGCTTCATGATGGGCGTTCAGACCCCACCCGTCACACTCATTGGCAGGACGCTGAGGTGGACGGAAATGTTGCGAAACTCCAACTGGGCATACACCCCTGATGTGGACACCAGCGGCTGGAAATTGGCAAAACGAATCTACACGATACCATAGCAATCGCTCGATAATTGAATTCTTTCGCATATTTAATGCGAAAACACCAGTTTACGCAGCAAGACTATTCCTGCCAGTGCGAGCGCTATCGACATGGCCGTCGCGGGTTCCGGCGCCTCCGAGGGCGGATTGGTCGCAGGTTCGCCAGGGCCGGGGGGTTGCAATGGAGGACCCGAGGGCGGCGGGTTTCCCGGCGGATTGCTAATCTCGCCCGGTGGAATCGTTTCCGTAGCGGGTGGCAGCACTTGCGGCGGCGTTCTTTGCGGCGGCGGAGGAATGACCAGCTGAGAAATCAACGGAGGCGTGTACGTTGAAACAAGCACCGGCGGTATGGGAAGCGGAGCGGACGGCCCGGCGGGTTGCAGCGGTGGAACCGTTTGTCCATAAACAGGAGGCACGTACGAAAGCAGCACCGGCGCGGGCGGTGTCCCTGCTGTAACGGGGGCGCTCACCGGCGGCGCCAGAACACAGCAGGTCTGCTGCGCCAGGCCGTACGGCGGAATGGCCGCCAGTCCCAGGCCGGGCGGGGGCGGGAATATGTATCCCGGTGCATCCTTCTGCGTCGCGGGCTTAAGCGGTAACAATTCCAGCGGTGCGGACGCAGCGGCGCTTTTTTTCTCTTCCGGCGATGCAATCAGCGGAGTTGCTTTAGCAGGTGCTTTAGGGTCACTCGCCTGCGGGGGCTTCGATGCGGCCGCGCGCAGCGGCAGGGGCGTATCCGAGGCTACCTCCGGCGGATCTTCGGACAGGACCGGGAGCCGCGGCGTTGCCGAGATCTGATTGCCGCAACGCGCCCGCGCCCGTACGGCTCCATCCGTTAAAACCTTTTCGCCCGCGGAGATACGGACGCGCCGGCGAGTCCAATAGACCGCGCCGTTCTTGCGAAACGAAACGAACCCAAACTCCGTTCGCGGCTGCGCTTCGACGCGCAAGCGGTCAAGCTGCACGTCCGCGTAATGGCGGGCTACTACCGGGTCGGCAGCCACCGCGCGCGCCAATTCCGCGCGTGATTCCACGCCGCCGGGGATGACTGAGAGCGGATATACTTTGCGTCCCGAAACGGCCATGACGCCATCCGCCGGTTGCCCGACCGCGCCATGATTTGCTCCGCCGCCGTTTGAAAAAACGAAGCCAATTGCGAAACCCAGCACCGCCGTGCCGGAAACCATCCA
>JAICMB010000775.1 GCA_025929455.1 Bryobacteraceae bacterium
ACCGCTGACGGTAAGGATCGCCGCCCGGATGACCGCCGCATGCGTGACGGCGAGCGTGTGGCCGCGCTCGCCGAGCCCCCCCTCCAACCAGCCGCCGACGCGCTCCATGACCCAGTCGAAGACGGTGCCCCACTTGCCGCACCCATAGCAGTGCCACGATTGCGTTTGCGGCCGTACGTAAAACGACGGGGTTTTCTCGGCGTGAAACGGACACAGCCCGCTGTAGTTGGCGCCGACGCGCTTGAGCGCGACGCTGCGGCCGATCAGCTCAACCAGATCGACGCGAGACTTGATCTCATCTGTGACGCTGCTCACGCCACCCGAAAGGTACTACGAAAGGACCGCCCACGGGCCGGGGACGTAGAAGCGCTCGAACACCTGAATCGCGTAACGATCGGTCATGCCGGCGATGTAGTCGGCAACACGCCGCTCGATCGATTCGTTGCGCGGGTTGCCCCGCCATTCGTCGGGCAAATCCTGCGGATGTTCGCAGAAGTAATCGAAAAGTTTGCGAACGATAAAGTGCGTCTTTGGGTCGTCCTCTTTGGCCGCGGACTCGGTATAGACGTTACTGAACATGAATTCGCGAAGCTCGTCGACAACTTCGAGCACTTCGGGGCTCATTCCGACCGCAATTCCGTTGCCAACGGCCTGATGCCACGTAGCTCCTTCACCGGTGGCAATGCGCCAGTTGTAATCGACAACATCAGTGACAAACGCCGTGATGCGCGAACCCGAGGTCGTGCCAAAGACTTCATTGGCTCGCTCTGGCAAATCGTTCACGGACATCACGCCGGCGCGGACCGCATCGTCGATGTCGTGGTTCAAGTACGCGAGGCTGTCAGCGATTTTGACGATCTGCCCTTCGAGGCTGCTGGCGATGCCCCAGCCCTCAGCGGCGATGCTTTCGCGCAGCTTCGAATGTCTGAGAATGCCATCCCGCACTTCGCGGGTGAGATTGAGGCCTTTGCCGTCTTTCTCGAGGACCTCGACCACGCGGACGCTTTGCTCGTTGTGTCGGAAACCATCAGGCAGGCAGGCCCCGAGCGCGTATTCGCCCGCGTGGCCAAACGGCGTGTGGCCAAGGTCGTGACCGAGCGCGATGGCCTCAGTAAGGTCCTCGTTCAAGTTCAGGCCTCGGGCGATCGAGCGCGCGACCTGCATCACCTCCATGGTGTGGGTCAGCCGAGTTCTGTAGTGGTCACCAACTGGTGCGATGAACACCTGCGTCTTGTGCTTGAGACGGCGGAACGCCTTGGAATGAATGATCCGGTCGCGATCGATCTGGTAGGCGGTGCGCATGGGATCGGGCTCTTCGGGGTGATCCCGATCCGGGCTCTCGCGGGAGCGCGCCGCGAACTTGCTCAGGAGCTCTTCCCGGGCCTCCGTGCGCGCCCGAACCTCTGGGTGCGACCGCGCCTGCCAGTCGAACCGGTCCACCTAACGATCTGCGGGCGTGATTCCCAGTGCCGCCTGGGCCGCGGCGAGGCGGGCGACCGGAATGCGCCCGGGTGAACACGAAACGTAGTTCATGCCCACTTCGTGGCAGAACGCCACCGAAGCAGGATCGCCACCCTGCTCCCCGCAGATGCCGACCTCCAGCGAAGCACGTTTCGCACGACCGCGCTCGATGCCAATCCGCACCAGCTCGCCTACGCCCTCGCGGTCAATTGATTCGAACGGGTTGTACGGCAGGACTTTCTCCTTGAGGTACTCTCCAAGAAACTTGCCCTCCGCGTCATCCCGCGAGTAACCGTAGGTGGTTTGCGTCAGGTCGTTGGTGCCGTAGGAGAAGAATTCCGCGGTTTCCGCGATCTGCCCGGCCATGAGACAGGCGCGCGGCACCTCCATGCAGGCGCCGAACTTGTACGAAACAGTGACGCCCTCCGACTCGA
>JAICMB010000334.1 GCA_025929455.1 Bryobacteraceae bacterium
CCCCCGCCCCCTACGATCCGAAAACGGATGGCTTCGTTTTTCAAGCAACTGAAATCAAACTACATATCCGCCGCCGCGACCGCCTCGCCTGCGCCCGGCAATACCGTTTCGACGGTTCCAAACACACCCTCCGCGCCTTCCCCCAAGCCGCATGACTTGCACTACAGCACCGCGCACAGACTCCGACGTGGGGCGGCCAGTCTTGCTGGCGGCCCTTCCTCCGCACTGAAGCGAGTTGCATCTGGGCTCGCAGCTCACCGAATCACGTGCTGCGGCAATCGTGCAGCCTGCCCCGTGTCCGCGTGCGCAGTGGACCCGTGCCGGAGCCCCGGATCTGACGGATTGACACCGGTGCGCGACTGCATGTACCATCTGAAAACCAAACTTCAGGAGGCTTCTATGCGGAATATGAGACACCGGTTAGCGGTCCTCGCAGCCCTTTTGTTCGCTCTGGCGCCGGCCTTCGTCTATGCACAGGCCGGCTTTGAAGCGCAGGTGCGCGGCGTAGTCCATGACGCGAGCGGCAGCGTCATCGTCGGCGCCCACGTCACCATAACCGATACAGCGACGAACATCTCTAACTCCACGACCACCGACGAGCGCGGATCGTATATCTTCAATGGCCTGCATCCCGCTACATATATGCTCAAGGCCGAAATGACGGGGTTCAGGCCTGAAGAGACGAAAGGCGTCGCGCTCGGCGTCAGTCAACACACCAACGTCGATTTCGCGCTCCAGGTCGCGGGAGTGGGGACGTCGATCACCGTCGTCGAAGCCGCGCCCACACTCGACACCGGCAGTGCCGAGATCGGCACCACCATAAACGGGCAGTACACCCGTGAAATGCCGCTCTACGGCAGAAGCTACTTCGGACTCGTGTTTCTGTCGGGAGGCGTCACGGAGGCCGCTGGTAACGGTATTCGCGATAATTACCCTTCCGGCACCAATTTCATCTCGAACGGACAACGCAACTCCACGGCCGAAGTGCGCTTCGACGGCGCGCCGATCAGTGCGCCCGAACAGGGCGAGGGCGGAAACTCGAACGTCTACTACACGCCTTCGGTCGAAGTCATTCAGGAGTTCAAGGTCCAAAACAACAGCTTCTCGGCGGAGTACGGCAACAATGGCGGCACCGTCCTGAACATCGTCATGAAGCAGGGCGGCAATGCGTTCCATGGCAGCGGATGGTGGTTCGGCCAGCGCGATGCCCTGGACGCCAACGATTTCTTCAGCAACCAGGCGGGCATCGAGAAACCGCCTCACGTGCACGACCAATACGGAGGAGCGATTTCCGGCCCCATCAAAAAGAACAAAACTTTCTTCCTTTTCGATTTCGAGAAGCAGCGGGACGTAGGATCGGGTCAGGTGGTCGGTACCGTACCCACTGCTTTACAGCGCGGCGGCGACTTCTCGCAGACCATGACTTTGGACGAAGATGGCAATCTCGCTCCAGTAGTCATATATGATCCCCGCTCCATCGATGCCAACGGAAACCGGCAGCCGTTCGCCGGTAACATCATTCCATCGGACCGGTTCGACCCGGTTGCAAAGAAATTGCTGGCCTTCTTCCCGGAGCCGAACGTCCAGGGTGACCCGGGGACCAATTACAACAACTATCGCAAGAATGTGCAATCGAGCTTTTCGGCGTACCAGTTCGACGTTCGCGCTGATCATAACTTCAACGACAACAATCATCTGGGCCTCCGCTACAGCCGTTCGCATTCTATTAATCCGACCTCCGTATCGTTCGTCGACGACGCCTACACCTACAAATCCGATGTGCACAACGCGGTCGCAGACTACACCTGGATGATCAGCCCGCGGCTGTTGTACACCGGCCGCATGGGATTGGACCTAGCCATCGCTCCTGGCATCACCGATTATCCGGATCTGACAAGCGTCGGCTTCCCAAGTATTCTCGCCGCCAACGGCCTTACGCGAATGCCGATGCTCGAGTTCGACCAGACCTACTCGAACCTGTTCGATCAGTGTTGCGTAGATACGCATTTCAGCCATACGCTGCTGACTTACTCGTCTGCGCTTGTATGGGTCACCGGCTCGCACTCCATTAAATTCGGCGGCGAGCAGCGCACGTTCTTCAACAACTTCTGGCAGCCGGACAATCCCACGGGACTTTTCAGCTTTGGACCGGATGCGACCAACCTGCAGCCCGGTGACGGTGTGGTGACCGAAGGCGATGCGTTCGCGAGTATGCTGCTCGGCTATGGCGATAACGCCACGGGTCCGCTAAATCTGAAGCCGCCGGTCGCCGACAAGTCGAAAGAAACCGGTTTCTATATTCAGGACGATTGGAAGGTAACGCCGAAACTGACGTTGAATCTCGGCCTGCGCTACGAGTGGAGCACGCCGTATACGGAGCGCTTTAATCGCTCAACCTTTTCGGACTTTGTCGACCCGACGGGAGTCACTGTCCCCGGAGTGGGTGCATTGAACGGAATCACGGTATTTCCCACCTCGAGTCAGCGCACGGTGCCCATCGATCGAAATAATCTGGGACCGCGTGTGGGCTTAGCGTACAGTTGGGATTCTAAAACGGTAATCCGCGCCGGCGGCGGCATTTATTACGGCGCCAACATCGCGACGAACTTCCAATACCCTGGCCCTCCATTTTTCAAGAGCGCGCCGATTTATTTCTCGAAAGACTTTTATCAGACGCAATACGCGACGCTCTCGAACCCGTTTCCGGCTGGCTTAGCCCCGCCGCAAGGGACCAAGTACGGCAAACTGGCGCAGTGGGGCTTCAGCAACGAGAGCGATCTCGGCTATGAAACCGACCGGAACCCCGAAATTTATCAGTGGAGTGCGGGTGTGCAGCGGCTGTTGCCGCACGATATAGTGATCAGCGTCGATTACTCCGCGAACCGCAGCACGCATCTCTCGTGGGGCAGCTTTGCCGCCGGGACACGAAATCGCAACTTCATTCCAACGGACATACGGCAGAACTACACGACGGCTCAGCTCAACAGCCTGGTGCCCAATCCGTTTCAGTCAATGTTCGTGGGACCGAATGCGATCTTCAATGAGCCGGACTCCCGATATAACGATGACACGATCCCGCTAATTAACCTGCTGCGTCCATACCCGCAGTTCGATGGCGCTTTCGACGGCTTTCCCATCTTCGGAGCGAATGCGATGTACAACTCGTTGCAGATTCGTTTCGAAAAACGGACCGGGAAGTACTTCACGATTCAGGGCAGCTATACGCTTTCACGGATGATGGACGACAGTTCTTCCGGTGATAACGGTTGGGTCGGCTGGTATAGCGTCGGCGGCCCGCAAGCGCTGGATCAGTTGAGTAACGAGTATACGATCAGCGCGAATAACGCGACGCATCGGCTGGCGGCCGCATTTACGGGACAGATACCGATCGGGCGCAATCTTCTCATCGGGAGCAACATGAATCGCGTGCTCGATGCGGTGATCGGAGGCTGGTCGGCATCCAGCAATCTAACGTTGCAGAGCGGCCAACCTGTCGCCATCCGCATGAGTCGTAACCGGCTGGCGGATGGGCGGCAGCGTCCGAACGTCACCTGCTCCAATCCGGGCACCGGCATCGGTTATCACGCTGCCGCCGCGGCCCTGTTGAATGGAGCTGCCGACGGCACCTCCGTTTTCGATCCCAGCTGCTTTGCTGATCCCGGCGACCAGCAGCTCGGCAATGCGCCGCGGTATTTTGACAATCTGTTTTCACAGGGCATCGCCAACGTCGACCTCGCGTTGCGGAAACAGTTCGCCATTACGGAAAGTATGAAGTTGCAGATCCGGGGCGAGGCCTTCAACGCTTTCAACCGCACGCGGTTCGATCGCGCCGACTATCGCTATGGCTCCGGCAGTTTCGGCGAGGTTACCAGTCTGGCAAACGGCTTCCACGCCCGCCAAATGCAAATCGTGGCGCGCTTCGAATTCTAGTATGCTGTCCCGTGGGGCGGCCAGTCTTGCTGGCTGCCCTCGTCCGCAGCAAGAATGCGCAGAATCGTGGGGCAGGTTGTTAACCTGCGGCCGATTGTCAATCGGCCTTCGTCGGCAACAGATCCCACCGCATGGCGCTTGCACTTGCGCCTCCGCTGCCGTGTGGGGCGGGTCTCCAGACCCGCCTCGTCCGCCGGCGCACACAATTCCGAAATGACTGAGAGCTCGCCGCAGTTCACTAAGGAGTACAACACGCCATGTTGCGGATTGTCGCTATATTTTTCTGTCTCATTACAGCCCTGGTTGCCCAGGACAAACGCGATTGGATGCGTTACGTGCGTATCTCGGGCAATAGCTTACGCCCCGATAACGCCGATCAAATCGTCCGCACTGCGACCGAAACAAACGTTTTCGGCATCGAAGTGGATAACGACATCCCGGGCCGCTATGAAAGTTTTGTCGATCCCACCGAGAAGCTGAACGCGATTCGCGCGGTCGCCGAAAAGGCTCATGCCGCCGGCAACTTTGCGTTCGTGTACATCGCGGGCACCGAATGCATCACGGCGCATGCGGCGACGGCGGCGCATAGCATGGCCAAAGATCACCCGGGCTGGCTGCAGCGCAAGATTACGGGTGAGCCGGCTCTGTTCGGCGGCGGCACCGCATTCTGGATTCGCGAGGGCGACGAAGATGTATGGATCACGCCGTTCGCGAGCGATTGGCGCAAGATCTAC
>JAICMB010000795.1 GCA_025929455.1 Bryobacteraceae bacterium
ATGTCCGAGGCGCTCGCGGCGCACGCGCGAAAGCGTTACTTCGACGCCGCACTTGTCGCAGATCACTCCGCGGTGCTTCATTCGCTTGTACTTGCCGCACAAACATTCCCAATCGGCGATGGGGCCGAAAATGCGCGCGCAGAACAGGCCATCGCGCTCGGGTTTGAAGGTGCGGTAGTTGATGGTCTCAGGCTTAGTGACTTCGCCGTGAGACCAACTTCGGATTTTTTCAGGCGACGCCAGACTGATCCGGATGGAATCGAAGTCAGCGATCAGATTTGCTCTATCGTACGGAGAGGAACGGAACATGAATTCTCCCTTTGACGGGCAGCGGGGCGCGGAGTCTTTGATGAGCGGCCGGGAACGCTCGCGCCCCGCTGCAGGTGCGCGACCCGTTTGCCGCGCGGGCGGTAGCCGGCCGCCCGCAATGACCTATTAATCCGCCGCGATGGCCGTGTCGGCCATTTCGCGCGGCTTCTTCATGAGCTCGACGTCCAGACACAAGCTCTGTAGCTCGCGGATGAGGACGTTGAACGATTCGGGTACACCGGGTTCCGTGGCGGCTTCGCCCTTCACGATCGCTTCGTAAATTTTGGCGCGGCCGTAGACATCGTCGGACTTGGCTGTCAGCAGCTCCTGGAGAACGTAGGCGGCGCCGTAAGCTTCGAGCGCCCACACCTCCATCTCTCCGAAGCGCTGGCCGCCGAACTGCGCCTTGCCACCGAGCGGCTGTTGCGTAATAAGCGAATAAGGTCCAATGGAGCGGGCGTGAATCTTGTCGTCAACCAAGTGCGACAACTTCAGCATGTAGATGTAGCCCACGGTAACCGGCTGTTCAAAGCGCTGCCCCGAGAGGCCATCCCAGAGCTCCACCTTCCCAGAGGTCGGCAGGTTTGCCTTGGTCAACTGCGCCTTGATGTCCTTTTCGGAGGCGCCGTCGAACACCGCGGTCGCAAAGTGCAGGCCGAGCGCTTCCGCCGCCCACCCGAGGTGGGTTTCGAGAATCTGACCCACGTTCATACGGGAGGGGACGCCGAGCGGATTCAGCACGATCTCAACCGGCGTGCCGTCGGGCATGTACGGCATGTCCTCTTCGGGAACAATGCGCGCGATCACACCCTTGTTGCCGTGCCGTCCGGCCATCTTGTCGCCGACCGACAGCTTGCGCTTCATGGCGATGTAGACCTTCACGAGCTTGATTACGCCCGGAGGCAGTTCGTCGCCCTTGCGCAGCTTTGCGATCTTCTCTTCCGTGATTTTTTCGAGCACGGCGATCTGGCGCGACGTCATCTCCTCGATCTCGTCGATCTCTTCGTTAAGACGGACGTCTTTATTGTTCAGGCGGAGGCGCTTCAAGTCCCGCGCGCGCATCTTTTCGACAACGTCACGCGTAAGTTCGGCGCCCTTGGACACCAGCTTCTTGTTGGTCTTCTCGTCGTGCAGATCGGCCTGCACCACTTTGCCGGCCAGCTTCTCAGTCAGACGCTTGGCACGCTCGTCGTTGAGAATACGCTTCTCATCTTCGAGGTTGCGCCGGAGCTGCTCTTCGTGCTCGCCGAGAATGGCTTTGGAGCGCTCGTCGAGCTCCGCGCCCTTGCGCGAGAACACCGCCGCGTTCACCACCACGCCCTCGATACCGGGCGGGCAATACAGCGACGCGTCCTTCACGTCGCCGGCCTTTTCGCCGAAGATGGCGCGCAGCAGCTTCTCTTCCGGCGTGAGCTGGGTTTCGCCTTTCGGCGTTACTTTGCCCACCAGAATG
>JAICMB010000005.1 GCA_025929455.1 Bryobacteraceae bacterium
CAAAAGCAATCGCATTAGAGTTCCCTCTCTATGGTGCGTGCTTAAGGCAAACACGTGATGCCGACGCGCCTAAGGCGAACGCGCCGCATGTCAGCTGCAGGTGATTCCGCGCTCAGGTTTTTGCGCGTGTACGAGCCCGAGCATCCGCCTGATATGCGTCTAATGCTATCACGTGGTCATCACGGCTCGTCAAAAACAGTTGCCACTGGCGCGAGCTGGATTATCAGCATCGACCTGCCCTCCACTGTAGAATAATGACTTGTTCCGCTGTCTCGCGCTCGCGTGCTCGCTGCTGCTGCCGCTTGCCGCCGATCACGTCCCCACGCCCGTCAGCCATTTCGGCCACCCCATCGGGGTCGATCGGCAGTTGCTCGACTGGGACAAAGTGGTCTCGTATTTTTACGCGCTGGCGCGCTCGAGCGATCGCATTCGCGTCACTGAACTCGGGAAGAGCACCGAAGGCCGGCCGTTCATCGCGGCAACGATCAGTTCGTCCGACAACCTGCATAACCTCGATCGCTACCGCGACTTTCAGCAGCGTCTCGCCGATCCGCGCCGCACGCCGCCGGGCGAAGCCGCCGAAATGATCCGGCAGGGCAAGTCGATCGTGATGATCACCTGCTCGATTCACTCCACCGAGGTCGCGAGCACGCACACCGTGGTCGAGTTTGCTTACCGGCTCCTCACCGAAGACACGCCGCGCTTCCGAGAAATCCGGCGTAATGTCATCCTGATTCTCGTGCCGTCGCTCAATCCCGACGGCGTCGATATCGTCACCCAGTGGTATCGCCGCACGCTCGGAACGCCCTACGAAGGCAGTTCCCCGCCCGAGCTTTATAACAAATACGTCGGACACGATAACAACCGCGACTGGTACATCTTTTCGCAGCAGGAAACGCGGCTGGCAGTTTCAAAACTGCACAACGTTTGGCATCCGGAGATCGTGTACGACGTCCACCAGCAGGGGCCGTTCGCGTCGCGCATTTTCGTGCCGCCGTGGATGGATCCGATCGATCCGAACATCGACCCGATCATCTCGCAGGAATGCAATTGGGTCGGTACCACCATGGCCGCCGATCTCACCGCGGCGGGCAAAACGGGCGTCGTCATCAACGCGTTGTATGACATGTGGACTCCGGCGCGGCACTATCAGGCATATCACGGCGGGCTGCGGATTCTGAGCGAGTCCGCCAGCGCGGCGCTCGCGACACCGCTGGTCGTACAGCCCAGCCAGATTCGGCCGACAGCGCCCGGCTACAACCCGCGCGAGCGCAGTTGGAACTATCTGCAGCCGTGGCTCGGCGGGACGTGGCATCTGCGAGACATCATCGACGATCAGTTGATTGCGTACGAAAGCGTCCTGTATCAAGCCGCGCTGAGGCGCGAGGACCTGCTGCGCAACTTCTATACGATCGCGCGCAGACAATCGGCGCGAACCACGCCGTATGCGTTTCTGATTCCCGAAGCGCAGTTCGATCCGGGTTCCGCAAGCAAGATGCTGCAACTGCTGGCGTTCGGGCAGGTGGAGATCGAGCGGTCCGCACGGCCGATTACCGCCGGGCAGAAGACATATCCGCCGTCGTACGTGATTCGCATGCAGCAACCGTACAGCGGATATGCCAAAACGCTGTTGGAGCGGCAGCATTATCCGGACCTGCGTGAATATCCGGGCGGCCCGCCGAAGCGGCCCTACGATGTGACGGCGCAGACATTGCCATTGCTGATGGGCGTGAATGTACACGAAATTGCCGAGCCGTTCGCCACGACGCTGCAGCGCGCACAGCAGTTTCCGTTCACGCTGGCGGGCGCGGCCGTGAGTGCGGGCGAATTTCCGGCGAGCGACATCGATTCCTGGCGCGCGGTCAATCGGATTTGGAAGACCGGCGGAACAGTATGGCGCGACAACAGCACAGGCGACTTTTACGGCGGGCGCCCCGAGGACCGCAACCTGCGTGAGGTCGCACGTCCGCGCATCGGCCTGTACCGTAGCTGGGTTCCGAGCATCGATGAAGGCTGGACGCGCTGGCTGCTGGACGACTTCGGATTCGACTACGCGAGCGTGCACAACGCCGCAATGGACGAGGGAAACCTGCGCGAACATTTCGATGTGATCGTCTTTCCCGATCAGAGCGAGGCGGTGCTTGAGAACGGCTACCGTGCGGGCGCGATGCCGGATCAATACACAGGCGGACTCGGCGACGCGGCGGTGGATAACCTGCGCCGGTTTGCGGAGTCAGGCGGCACGCTCGTGTTTCTAAATCACTCCACCGATTTCGCGATCGACCGTTTGCGCCTGCCGTTGAAAAACGTGGTGCGCGGGGTGCCCGGACGCGATTTCTATTCGCCGGGTTCGATTCTGCGTGCGAACATCGTATCGCGCGGTGCGCTCTCGTACGGACTGCCTTCCGAGATCAGCATCTGGAGTGAGGGTAGCCCCGCGTGGGAAGCGTCCGGCGGGAACGTGCGCGCTGTGGCGCGCTATCCGGCGGAGCGTGTGCTCGCATCCGGATGGCTGCTCGGCGCACGTTATCTGGAAGGAAAGATCGCGCTGGCTGTTGTTCCGCTCGGTTCCGGGCGCGTTGTGCTCTTCGGCATGCGGCCCCAATATCGCGCGCAGAGTTATCAAACATTCAAGATGTTCTTCAACTCCTTACTTCTGCAATGAACTATATCTGGGTGTTCCTCGGTAGCGCGGTCGGCGGCGTGCTGCGGTACTGGTGCAACGGATGGGTTCCACGCGTCGCGGGCGTGGAGTTTCCCTGGGCCACGCTGCTGGTGAATGTTGTCGGATGCTCTTTCATTGGATGGTTTGCCACGATCACCGGGCCTGAAGGACGCATGCTAACCGGCAGTTCCGCGCGCGTGTTTGTCATGACGGGAATGTGCGGCGGCTTCACGACGTTTTCTACTTTCAGTCTTGAAACATTAAACCTCGCGCGCGGCGGCGAGTTCGCCAAGGCTGCCGCCAACGCTGCCGGGTCGCTCGCCCTCTGTCTCGTCGGCGTCTGGGCCGGGTACCTGCTTGCGGTTAAAATGAGCGAACGCTGATATGAACCTGCCGCGAGACGCTGTTTTGCTCCGTATCTTTGTGGGCGAAGATGACCGCTTCGAGCACCATCCGCTATATGAGGCCATTGTGCTGAAGGCGCGCGAGATGCATTTAGCGGGCGCCACCGTATTGCGCGGGCCAATGGGATTCGGCCACTCCAGCCACCTGCATACCACGAAGTTGCTGCGGCTTTCGGAAGACTTACCGTTTGTCATTGAGATTGTTGATAGTGAAGAGCACATTGAGGCCTTCTTGCCGCAGCTCGACAAGATGATCGGCAGCGGGCTCGTCACGATGGAGCGTGTGAAAGTGATTCAGTACGGAACGAGCACGAATGAAAATATCCCGCGTTAAATCCTGGCTCGTCGAGGGAAGCAAGTACAACTGGACGGTCGTCAAGGTTTATACCGACGCGGGTCTGACCGGCATTGGGGAAGCGACCAACTGGCCGGGCAGTCCGCTGGTGCTCGCTGCCTGCGAGCACGTAGGCTCCGTCGTGACCGGCGCGGACCCGTCACGCATCGACTATCTCTGGACCAAGCTGTATCGCGACATGAACTATCTCGGCCGTGGCGGCCCGCTAATGAGTGCGATCAGCGCGATCGATATTGCGCTTTGGGACATTCTCGGCAAACGCGCGGGGCTGCCGGTATACGAGTTACTGGGCGGCGCTTATCGGACCAGTATCGAGTTATACGCGAACTACTGGTTTCTGCAGGGCAACGGATCGCCGGAATCGTACGCGCAGCAGGCGCGCGACATGGCAGCACATGGGTTTTCCGCGTGCAAGTTCGATCCGTTCGCGCACGTGAACTACCGGTATGGCGACGATCTGTCCACCAACGGCTCTCTGTCCGAGGCCGAAAAGCAAATGGCCCTGGATCGCTTGGATGCGGTCAGTGAGACGCTCGGTCCCGGCTTTCCGATCGCCGTGGAAACGCACGCGCTGTTAAACGCGCCGACGGCGATTGAAATGGCGCATCGCATCGCGCGCCTGGGCGTCAACGTCATGTGGTACGAGGAGCCCGCCGGCCCTGAGCATCCCGACGCCATCGCGGATATCCGCCGCCGTATTCCGCTGCCGGTGTGCGTGGGAGAGCGGCTGCACAGCCGTTACATGTGCCGCGAAATTCTCGACCGCCGCGCCGCCGATTACCTGATGCCCGATGTCGCGCGCTGCGGCGGTATCAGCGAGCTGCGAAAAATGGCAGCGATGTGCGAAACGTACAATGTGCCGATCGCGCCGCATAATCCGAACGGGCCAATCTCAACAATTGCATCGGCTCATGTCATGGCCGCCACGCCGAACTTTTTCAAGCAGGAGTTCATGCTCGCCGATGTGCCGTGGCGTGACACGGTAATCGACAAGCCGCTCCCGATCAAGAACGGTTATTTCCATCTGAGCAACGCGCCGGGACTGGGTTTCGATTTAGTCGAGGACGAGCTTGATTGTCACCCGGGCGTCCGCGCCGCAAGAGCCGACTATTACATCTGAACACGCGATGAACTGGACCGACCTTCGCGATCCGAACGATCCCCGCCTGGACCAACTTGCGGCCGAGCATCACCTGCACCCGCTGCATATTGAAGACTGCCGGCACCGCCATCAACTCGCGAAAGTGGAGGACGGCCCGGGCTATCTCTTCGTTGTGCTGAAAACGCTTGAACAGAAGGATCACGCGGGTGTGATCGTTCGCGACATCGATCTGTTCATCGGGCGCGACTTCGCGATCACCGTGATCGAGCCGCACAATACGACGATGGCTCAAATGCTGGACAAGCTGAAAACGGTTCACGACATCTCGCGCACCGATCAGCTTCTGTACCGCGTTATGGACAATGTCGTGGATTCGTACCTGCCTGCGATCGAGAAATACACGGAGGAGATCGACGAGATCGAGGATGCGGTTCTTCAAAATCCCGCGCCTGAAATGCTGCAGCGCATCTTTGCGCTCAAGCGCGTCCTGATGTCGCTGCGGCGCGTTTCGGCGAACATGCGCGACGTCGCGGCACATCTGCAGCGTACGCCCGGTGAACTGATTCCTCAGGACATGTGGCCGTTCTGGCGCGATGTGTACGACCACCTCGCGCGCGACCTGGACATGGTGGAAGCGCAGCGCGATCTGCTGACGGGCGCGATGGATATTTATCTATCGAGCGTGGCGAACCGCACCAATCAAGTCATGAAGGTGTTGACGGTTTTGAGCACCGTGGCACTTCCGTCCATTGTCGTATCCGGTATTTACGGCATGAACATCAAGGGAATCCCGTGGCTGACTTCGCCGCACGGAATGGAGATCGTAGGCGCACTCATGGGAGGGACCACCGTCGCACTGCTGTTGATGCTACGCATAATGCGATGGCTCTGAATACGACCGTCCTGGTGGTGGGCGCTTCGAGCGGCATCGGGCGCGAAACGGCGCTGCTCTTCGCGCGCGCGGGGGCGAGGGTGATGGCCGCGGCGCGGCGCGAGGAGCGCTTGCGTGAGTTGCAGACGGCCGCGGCGCGCGAGAACCTTCGCATCGAGGTGGCTATAGCGGATGCCGGTTCAGAAGCCGCCATGGAGCAGCTTGCGCGCGATGCGAACGCCGCGCTCGGCAGCGTCGAAACTCTGATCTATGCGGCGGGGACGAACACGCCCGACCGCGCGATGTCGCGCTTGAACGCGAAGCTCTGGGATGAGATCATCGCGGTCAATCTCAACGGCGCTTACTACATCACGAGCGCTGTGCTGCCCGGTATGCGCGCGCGCCGGGGCGGAGACTTGATCTATATTTCGTCGATTTCCGGACTGATGGCCGATGTGTCCGGCGCGGCGTATCAGGCTTCGAAGCGCGGCCTGGTGGCGCTCGCACACACCATACGCGTCGAAGAGAAGCATAACGGCATACGCACCTGCGCGCTGTGCCCCGGCCTGGTCGATACCGAAATTCTCGACAAGCGGCCCGTTAAGCCCGCGCCCGAGACGCTCGCGAAAGCGCTGCGCGCGGAAGATGTCGCGGAGTTGGCGCTCGCGATTGCCAGTCTGCCTGCGCGTGCAACAGTGCCGGAGGTGCAGATACTGCCCACGGTGTTGTAGCTCGGTAGGAGCTCGTGAAAACTGCTTGCTGACGCGCGCGGCTCAGAATCGGCTCGCTGCGTTCACCGCAATTTTCAGAGCCGCGACCGTGAGGGAGCGGTTGCTGCCGCCGCTTTTTCAACAGCTATTGGCGGCGCGAATTAATCCCAGCCCCGGCCGGTCCGGCAGAATGAGCTTGCCGTTTTTCACGAGAACGCCGCTGTACGGATCGTTCGAGATCAGCAGATTCCCGTCGAGATCCGCATAGTTCACCATCGGCGATAGCTCCGCCGCCGCTGTGATCGAAACCGAGCTCGAAATCATGCAGCCCAGCATAGTTTTAAAGCCCAGCGCCTTCGCGATCTGGATCTCGCGATACGCTTCCATGATGCCGCCGCATTTGTCGAGCTTGACGTTGATGCCGTCGAACGCGCCGATAAGCTTCGGAATGTCGCTCGGATGCAGCACGGATTCGTCTGCGATCAAAGGCAGCGGCGAGCGCTCGTGCACCCAGCGCATGTCCTCCAGGCGATCCGCCGGCATGGGCTGTTCGACGAACTCCACCCCGTGCTTCGATAGCCACTCGATCTTACGCAGCGCGGTCTCTTTATTCGTCCAGCCCTCGTTCGCGTCCACGCGCAGCGGCTTGTCCGTCACGCTGCGCACCGCCGCGATGGTCGCTTCGTCCGTATCCAGCCCGACCTTGATTTTCAGCACTGGATACTGCGCGGCTTCGCGGGTTTTCTGCCGTGTAATTTCCGGTGTATCGATGCCTATGGAAAACGTCGTGACCGGTGCGTCCTTCGGATCCAAACCAAAATACTGATACAGCGGAACGCCGAGCTTCTGGCCCACCCAGTCCATCAGCGCAATATCGATGGCGGCCTTCGCCGCGTACTGGCCCGGTACTCGCGCGAAAACCTGCTGCATTACTTTTGTAAATTCGCGCGGGTCGGAGTGCAACAACAGATCGCGAACGGATTCGACCGCCGCCTTTGCACCCTCGGCGTTCTCTTTGTAACGAACAATCGGCGCGCCCTCGCCATGCCCCGTGATTCCGTCGCGCGTGTACGCGGCATAGAGCGTGTCGCGATAGTTGCTCGACGACATAACGGTCGTCCAGGTGTGCTTCAGCTTTAGGCGCTCAATGGTGGTGGTCAGTGTCGCCGCTCCGCCACCTGTCGCGGCCGTTGCGGCAAAGGGCGCCGCGGCAGCGCCGCTCAAAAATGTTCTGCGATCCATATTGACCTATTTCAACCTGCGCGCCGCGACGAATATTCTGGTCCAGTGCTCGTCGGAGAGTTTGCAGATCTGCACCACGGGCCTGTCATGCGCGGTCGCGTTGATAAACTCGCCGTCCCCGATATACATGCCCGTATGCGTGATTTTGTTTTGCGATGGTCCGAAGTAGAGCAGATCGCCCGGCTGCAGTTCCGCGCGCGGGATGGGCGTCAGTCCGCTCCACGCCGCTTGCTGGTCCGCATCGCGCGGCACCAACACGCCCAGGCGGCGATAGAGCATCTGCGTGAAGCCGGAGCAATCGTACCCGAACGTCGAGGTCCCGCCCCACAGATACGGCAGCCCCACAAAACGTTTGCTGAACGCGACCATCTCCGCCATGCTCGTACGGTGCGGTTCCGTAACGTCGCCGCGCTGCATCCAGCCGCGCCGGCCGTCGGGCAAGACCACCTGTAGCCAGCGTTCGCCGGCCGCGGGCGTGCCGGCCGTTTCAAGCACCGTCTCGAACGGCACCGTCACGATCGGCTGATGTTTCGTGATATTCGTTTCGCGATAGACGCTCGCGAATAAGTTGGCGGCCTGGACAGTTGACTTCGCGTCGTGTGCGTACGGCGCACGTTTCAATGCCGCGCTCGCCTCCATCCAGCCCTGGTAGTGATCGGGCGTTTCGATGCGCATCCACGCGCCGGCCGCTTCGAGCACGCGCACATTGACGCCGTAAATCGCTTGCGAAACAACGTCGGCATCCGTTGTGGCGCGCGAATACATATTCGCGACCGGTTGAACAACAACGGCGTTCGCGGATGTGGTCGGCGGCAGTGTAGACGGCGCTGCCAGCATGGCAAGCAGCAGGATCAACATGCTTATAACCTTAGTGTATCGCCCGCTGCCACTCCGGCCCACCGAGAAATGCTGCAGTGTTTTCGATATCGGCGCTCATCGCGCGATCGCCCGTCCACGGCGCCGATACTCGATGCAGCGCTTCGCGGAAGCGCTCAATCGGCTCGCTCGATCGCAGCGGCCGCAGCAAGTCGAGCGCGCGTGCGGCAGTCAGTGCTTCAATGGCGAGCACGCGTCTCGTATTCGCTACGACGCTGCGCAACTTCAGCGCGGACGTCATGCCCATGCTGACGAAATCCTCTTTATTGCCGCTGGTGGTGATGGAACCCGTGCTCGCCGGGTGCGACAACACACGGTTCTCCCCGACGAGCGCCGCTGCCGTCACCTGCAGCATCATGAAACCCGATTCAAGACCCGGATCGTCCCCCGCGAGAAACGCGGAAAGATGCTCGTTCAGCGCGGGGTTCACCAGCCGGTCAATGCGCCGCTCGGAAATTCCCGATAACGCGGACAACGCCACGGCCATCGCATCCAATTGAAACGCGAGCGGCTCACCATGAAAATTTCCGCCGGAGATGATCTCGTCGCCGATCACGATGGGGTTGTCGGTAACGGAGTTCAACTCGATCGCAAACGTCCGACGCGCCCCCGCGAGCACATCGCGGACCGCGCCGTGCACTTGCGGTGCGCAGCGCAAGGAGTACGCGTCCTGCACGCGCCTGCACGTAATATGCGATTGGCGGATCGCGCTGCCAGTCAGATAGCCGAACAGATTCGCCGCGCTGGTCTCCTGGCCCGGGTGCGGCCGCAGCCCATGAATGCGCGGATCGAATGCCCGCGGCGTGCCCCGCAGAGCATCGACCGTCATCGCGCAAATCAGATCCGCGGCCTCCGCCAGCCGCTCCGCCGCCAGCAGTTCCAGACAGCCGATGGCCAGCATCGCCTGCGTTCCGTTCACGAGCGAGATGCCTTCCTTCGCGGCGAGCGTGAGCGGTTCGAGTCCGATTTTTCGCAGCGCTTCCGCGCCGGGCATGCGCGCGCCGTCAAGCTCCGCTTCGCCTTCGCCGATCAGCACGAGGGCGATGTGCGCCAGCGGCGCGAGGTCACCGCTCGCCCCCACGCTGCCTTGCGACGGCACCACGGGCGTGATACCCGCGTCTAACAACTCGCATAACCGTTGTGCAACAACCGGCCGGATGCCAGAATACCCGGCGGCCAGCACGTTGGCGCGAATCAGCATCATCGCGCGCACCACTGCGCGCGGCAGCGGCTCGCCCACGCCGCACGCATGCGACCTCACCACGTTGCGCTGCAACTGATCGAGCGCGTCCGGCGCGATGCGCACATCGGCCAGCAGGCCGACTCCGGTGTTCACCGCATAAACGGCTTCATCGCCCGAAGCCAGCCGCTCGACAACCGCACGCGAT
Source organism: Bryobacteraceae bacterium (assembly GCA_025929455.1). Next base: position 9,614 of record JAICMB010000005.1, read on the forward strand.
GTCTCCATGCGCCCGACCGCGTCAGGCGCAATACCCGCCGGTTCGCCGTCAACGCTCACGCGCTGCACCTCCTCGGCGGTCAGCCGCGAACCATCGAAAACCACCATGCTCACAGGTTAAGCTGTTGACGAAAACTCGGCGCACTCGTGATGGCGTGCGGTGATCGATATGAAAGCGACAATCATCGGAGGCGGGATCGGCGGCTTGCCGCCGGCTATCGCTCTCGAAGGAGCCGGCATCGAGGCGCACGTGTTTGAGCGCGCGGCGCCCCTGCGCGGAGTTGGAGCCGGCATCTCGCTGTGGGCGAACGGCATCCGCGCAAGTTGAGCGGCCGGTGCCGGCAACAAACGTCCACGTCCCGCACCGCCGCTCGTCTGTTCTTAAGGAGCTGAAAATGCAACATACCGAAACCGACACCGATGTTGTGATCGTTGGCGCCGGACCCGTTGGGCTCTTCCTGGCCAATGAATGCGCGCGCCGCGGTTTGCGCTCTCGCTTGCTGGAGACACGCGCGTCGCAGTCGGTACATTCTAAAGCGCTCGCAATTTTTCCACGCACGTTGGAGATTTTCGATATGGCGGGCGTAGTCGACCCGTTTCTCCAAGCGGCCAACCGCGTCACGTCGGTCGCCATCACCTCGCACGACCGCATGCTCGCCCGCATGCGCTTCGCTCCCGAAGAGAGCCCGTATTCATTCATCGCCATGGTGCCTCAGAACATTACGGAGAGCCTTCTCGCTGAGGAGTTGCGGCACAAGGGCGGCAACATCGAGTACGAGACTACATTCGTTGCGGCTGAACAGCAGGACGGCGTGATGCACGTCACGGCGGAGCATAACGCTACACCATTCCAAATGAAGGCTTCGTTTGTCGTGGGCTGCGACGGCGCTCACAGCAGTGTCCGGCATGCGTTGGGCCTCGCGCTCGAAGGAGGCGAGTACGAGATGCCGTTCATGCTGGCGGACGTCGAGACCAACGACCGGTTTCCCGGTGACGAATTGCAACTGTGCCCCAGCGAACTTGGACCGGTCGCGATTTTCCCGATAAGCGCCACACGCCGGCGCATCGTTGCGACTGTCGACCACTCCGACGGAGATGCTCCACCTCTGGATCTCGTGCAGAAAATACTTCGCGAACGCGCTCCCGCCGGGTTCGAAGCACGCGCGCTCTACTGGAGTAGCTATTTTCGAATTCACCACCGGCATGCCGCGACATTGCGCTCCGGGCGCATGTTTCTGGCGGGAGATGCGGCTCACATCCACAGCCCGTTTGGCGGACAGGGGATGAACACCGGACTGCACGATGTTTGGAACCTGGTCTGGAAACTCGATCTCTTTCTGCGCGGACACGGGAATGAGCAGTTGCTCGACAGCTATAGCGCCGAACGGCTTCCGGTCATCAAGAACGTGATCGACACCACGGACTTTCTGACCAAGACCATGGGCACTCCCAACAAGCTCGCGCACTTTCTGCGCGACACCGTCATACCGGTGGTGTCGCATCTACCTCCGTTCCAACATGCATTCGTGCAAAGAATGTCCGAGCTTGGGATCGCGTACGACGGCAGCCCGATCGTAGAGGGGCCGGGAGAGCGATTCTTCAACGATTCGCTGCGTGGCGGCAATGGCATCGGCAGTCGCTTCCTGTTGATGGTGGACGGGGCGGATACCGCGAGCATGGATGCCGCGAAGCGGCTCTGCGAATCCTTCACGCATGTCGTGCAGCTCCGTCCATCGCAGCGCGCTGGTATCCAGCTTGTTAGACCCGATGGTTATGTCGCATACTCCGCGCATGATAGCGGGAAGGGCACTGCGGGATTGGAATCCGTGCGATCACTCCTGGCGCGTCAGACAGAGTAGGTGTGGCGCTGGCGCGTGGTCGAGGAATTCTCGCCTGTAACGACAAAGACATTACGGACCGCTATACTAGACATCGGGAGATCGCATGCGTGTTTCACCTGAGGAGGCCACCAGACGTGAGGCGCTCAACCTCCGCATCAAGCCACAATTGCGCGAACTGATTGACCGCGCGGCGGAGATTGCCGGAAAAAACCGCACCGACTTCGTCCTGGATGCCGCGCGCCGCGCTGCCGAGGACGCGCTGCTTGACCGCACTGTATTCGCGGTCAGCCCGCACGCGTATCGGGAGTTCCTGGCTCGCCTCGATGCTCCACCGCGTCCCAGTAAACGCCTGCGGAAGAGCCTGAACACGCCCGCACCCTGGGATTGAGTTTGCCGCTCTCTCCCCCTGAACCGCTGGCCGGCCAACATCAGACGGAGGGTTTCGCGTCAGGTGAACCTGCGCTGGATGCGTGGCTGAACCGGCGCGCACTCGCAAATCAGGCAAGCGGTGCATCTAGAACCTACGTACTGTGTGAAGGCAATCGCGTGATTGCCTACTATGCGCTCGCGTCCGGCGCCATCGCGCAAGCAACGGCTCCAGGAAAATTCCGCCGCAATATGCCCGAGCCGATCTTGGTCGTCATCTTGGCGCGGCTCGCGGTGGATCGCCGCTACCAAGGTCGCGGCATCGGACGCGGGCTGTTTCGCGACGCCGCCCAGCGCGTTGCTCAGGCGGCCAATACGATTGGCATTCGGGGCATCGTCGTTCACGCCATTTCCGCGGACGCCCGAAGATTCTATATCGCGCTGGGCTTCGATCCATGTCGTACCGAACCCATGACGCTCGTCGTCAGCCTAAAAAAATATTCGGGCGTTGCTCGCGCCCGGTTGAACCGCGCCGCACGTTTTCCGGCCCGCTGTGCTAAGCTAAGGACGAACAAAAGATTAAGTAGGTAGAGGAGTATCTGTTCGAGAATGGCACTGGCGGCAGACGCAAAGCGGAAAATCGTTTCCCAGTACAGAACACACAAAACCGACACGGGGTCGCCAGAAGTTCAGGTCGCTATCCTGAGCCGTCGCATTGCGCAGCTCACGGAACATTTTAAGACGCATCAGAAGGATCATCACTCCCGACGCGGGTTGCTGTTCATGGTGGCGAGGCGCCGCCGGCTTCTGAAATACCTGAAAAGCCGTAATCCGGAAAGGTACAAGACCCTGATTCAGAGCTTGGGCATTCGTCACTAGTTACGACAATCAGGAATCCCGTTCCGCCCGCGCGATACCGGCGCAAATGTCAGGAGCGGCCCTTCCCATTCACTCACTCCCAAACTCTCTTAATCGTTTCACCGAACGCTTCGCCGGTTTAGAAGCGCAGCGGGTCGCCGGATAAGTATGCGCGCGTGCGCAACCCTAGGCGGCCCGGAAGGAACAACCAAATGGTACACACCGTTGAAATCGACCTTGATGGTCAGAAGATAACTCTAGAAACAGGCAAAGTCGCCAAACAGGCCAACGGCGCCGTCTTAGTGCGCTCCGGCGAGTCCGTTGTGCTCGTCAGCGCCTGCGCCTCCGATCAGCCTAAACCGGGCGCGTCGTTTTTCCCGCTCACCGTGGATTACCGCGAATACACCTACGCCGCCGGAAAGTTCCCGGGCGGCTTCGTGAAGCGCGAAGGCCGTCCCAGCGAAAAAGAAATTCTCACCAGCCGGCTCATTGACCGGCCCATCCGTCCGCTTTTCCCCGAAGGATTCACCCACGAAACGCAGATCATCGCGATGGTGCTCTCCGCCGGGCCGGAGCGCGATCCTAGCACGCTGGCGATCGCGGGCGCGGCCGCCGCGCTGGCCATCTCCGACATTCCGTTTCATCATGTGCTCGGCGCCGTACGTGTCGGCCTGGTGAATGGCAAGTTCATCGCGAATCCCAGCTATGCCGAGACGCGCGAAGCCTCCCTCTACATCACCGTTGCCGGAAGCGACGACGGCATCGTAATGGTTGAGGCCGGCGCGCAGCAGGCCAGTGAGGAAGATGTGGTCCGCGCGATCGAGTTCGGGCACGATTGCTGCCGCAAGGTGATCGCCGCGGTTCGCGAACTGCAAGCACAGGCCGGCAAAACCAAGCGCGAGTTCAAGGCGCCGGAGATCAACGAAGCGCTGTACAAACAGATCGAGGGCGAGATTCGCGCCGAATTGACCGACGCGCTCAGCACCAAGAAATACGGCAAGCTCGAAAGTTACAGCCGCGTCGCGCAGGCCAAGAGCAAAGTGGTGGAGGCCGTACCGGAAGAGCAGCGCGAGGAAGCGGCCGAACTGTTCGATCGCTTGAAGGAGCGCATCTTCCGCGACGAGATGCTCGACGCGCGGCACCGTCCAGACGGGCGCGCTTTTGATGAGATCCGTAACATCGATGGCGAAGTCGGTGTGCTCCCGCGCACGCACGGTTCGGCGCTGTTCACGCGCGGCGAAACGCAGGCGCTGGTCACCTGTACGCTCGGCACCAAGGAAGACGAGCAGCGCATCGAGATGTTCGATCCCTCCGAGACGTCGAAGCGCTTCATGCTGCATTACAATTTCCCGCCGTTCAGCGTGGGCGAAGTCGGCTTCATGCGCGGCCCCGGCCGTCGTGAGATCGGACACGGTGCGCTCGCGGAGCGTTCCATCAGCGCGGTGCTTCCCGACGAGAAGCAGTTCCCCTACACGCTGCGCGTGGTCAGCGACATTCTGGAGTCGAACGGATCGAGTTCCATGGCCACGGTGTGCGGCGCGACGCTGGCGCTGATGGATGCGGGCGTACCGATTCAGACGCCGATCGCCGGCATCGCTATGGGCCTGGTCAAAGAGAGCGAGAAATACGCCATCCTGACCGACATCGCGGGCGCCGAAGATCACTACGGCGACATGGATTTCAAGGTCGCGGGCTCACGCGAAGGCATCACCGGTCTGCAGATGGACATCAAAGTGCCGAACGTGACCACCGACATCATGCGGGAGGCTCTCGAGCAGGCACGCCGCGCGCGATTGTTCATCCTCGACAAGATGAACGCCGTGCTGAGCGAACCTCGCAAGGAGATGTCGATACATGCGCCGCGCATCTACACCTTGACCATTCCGACGGATAAGATTCGCGAACTCATCGGGCCCGGCGGCAAGATGATCCGCAGCATCGTGGACGAGACCGGCGTCAAGATCGACGTCGACGACGACGGAACCGTAAACATTTTCGCGGCGGACGGTGAGGCCGCCAAGAAAGCCATCCAGCGTGTTACCGACATCGCGGCGGTGGCTGAGGTCGGCAAGACCTATCTGGGCAAGGTGGTCCGGCTCGCGGAGTTCGGCGCCTTCGTCGAAATTTTCCCGGGCACCGACGGCCTGCTCCACATCAGCGAGATCTCCGAGAACCGCATCAAGAACGTGCGGGACGAGTTGAAGGAAGGCGACCAGATCCTGGTAAAGGTGCTGGCGCTTGAGGGCAACAAAATCAAGCTGAGCCGCAAAGCCGTACTACGCGAACAACGCGACAAGCTGAAAGGCGGTGCGCCGCAAGGCAACTCCGCCCCGCACGAGGAAGTACGCACCGGCGCCAAGGGCTAGGGAACCAGTGGGGCGGCCGGTCGGTTTTTGCCGGCTGCCCTCGTTCCGCTTATGCGCGACCTTCCCTGTGATCGCGCAGGTGCTGATCCATAAGATTGATCAGCGCATTCAACTTATCCTCGGTCTCGGCGGCGCGCTCGACAAGCCTATCCAGTGCCGTGGTTGTCCTGCCTAACGCGCCCTGTATAAACACCTGGTTGTCCGTAAGGCGCTCCAGAATCCCAGTTATCCGCGTCAGCGCTTGGTCGTACTCCGGGTGCGTGTGATCGGGCATGTTCTAAGACCACTCTAACCCACTGCATTCGCCGTCTTTCCGGCCGTGCGTGTTACGCTCGATTTTTATGCAGCTTTCCGAGATTTTCCTCGGTCTGGGCGAGCCCGCGCTCGCTCAACTCCTGAAAAGCATTTCCCTTGGCAAGCTGAAAACCTTTCAGCTTTACGAACGCATCGAAGCGCGCTTGCACGTCCGCAAACTGAACTCCGAAACCCTGAAAAAAAGTGCGCCCTATGCCTGGCAGCGCTTGTCAGAGCACGACGAAGATTTCGCCACTGAAATCTCGCAAGCCATCCTGATCTCGCACATGGACATGATCCGCGCCGTGCTGGAAGAGCTTCATATCCCCAACGAAGACGGCTTTTTCGCCAAGGACCTCGATGCCAAGCAGTACCTCACCGAAGGCTGGCAGCAACGCGTGTGGGACCGTTTCCACGATCGCTTCCCCGCCCCTCTGCTGCTGTTCTACATCAACCACCTCGGCTGGGAAACGGCGAAACAGGACTTTGTTTTCTCCCCCAACGCCGTGACGGAAGCCGCGCAGTGAGCACTACACCCCAGCAGTTCTTCGAAACGATTCGCGCCGGCGATCTGACGAAGGTGGAGCAGATGCTGAACGCCGATCCCGCACTGCTCAAGGCGCGCGACGATCAGGGCCTCGGCCCATACACCCTGGCGCGCTATTCGCGTCAGGACACCATCGCGCAGATGTTGCTCGACCGCGGTATCGAACTCGACGTCTTCGGCGCCATCCTCGCCGGCAACGAGGGGCGTGTGCGCGAGCTGATCCACGGCGATCCGTCCCTCGTGAAAAGCTACAGCCACGACGGCTGGACGCCGTTGCACCTGTCGGCCTTCTTCGGATGCGGCCCGTGCGCCGATGACCTCATCGCGCAGGGCGCCGACGTGAACGCCGTCTCGCAGAACGAGATGAAAAATACGCCGCTACATGCAGCAGCGGCCGGACGCAATCGCGGCATTGCTGCGGAATTGATCGCGGCCGGAGCCCGCGTCGACACGCGCCAGCACGGCGGCTGGACCGCGTTGCATTCCGCCGCGCAGAACGGCGATGTCGAATTCGTGAAACTGCTGCTGTCGAACGGCGCCGACCTCAACGGCAAGGCCGACAACAACCAGACCGCCATGGATCTGGCGCTCTCGCACGGACGGCAGGAAGTCGTGGACGTGCTCGAAGCCTACATGCCGCGGCAGACGCAGCCGACGCCGGACATCAACTTGAAATGACCGGCGCGGCCTTGCTCGAAGAGCAGATTGCACAGGTGCAAACCCAGGCGCTCGCGGCGATTCGCGGCGCCGATTCGCTCGACAGCCTCGAAGCCGTACGCGTTGACGTGCTCGGGCGCAAGGGCTCGCTCGCGCAATTCAGCAAAAGCTTCGGCAAGTTATCGCCTGAAGAACGCGCCGCCGCGGGAAAGGCGCTGAACGCGGCTAAGAACGCCATCGAAGCGGCTCTTGAAGAACGCAAGAATGCGTTCGAACGCCAGGCCCTCGATGCACGTCTGGCCTCCGAATGGGTTGACCTGACGCTGCCCTCGCCCGGCCCGCTGCCCGCGCCGCTGCATCCCATCACGCGTATTCAAAACGAGATCGAAGACCTGTTCGCGTCCATGGGTTTCGCCGTGCTCGACGGACCCGAAGTCGAAACCGAGCATCACAACTTCGACGCGCTGAACATTCCGCCCGAGCACCCTGCGCGCGATATGCAGGACACGTTCTGGCTCGCGAACGGCAACCTGCTGCGCACGCACACCTCGCCCGTTCAGGTGCGCGGCATGGAAAAGCTCGGCCCTCCGCTACGCATGATCGCGCCCGGCCGCGTCTTCCGCAATGAGGAAGTGGACGCCTCGCACGAGCACACCTTTTATCAGCTCGAAGGCATGATGGTGGATCGCGATGTGTCCATCGCGAACCTCATCTATTTCATGAAGACGATGCTGAGCGGCATGTTCCATCGCGAGGTGACGGTGCGCTTGCGTCCGGGCTATTTCCCTTTCGTCGAGCCGGGCTTCGAGCTCGACATTCAATGCCTGATCTGCGGCGGCTCGGGCTGTCCGGTGTGCAAGCAGAGCGGCTGGGTGGAACTGTGCCCCTGCGGCCTGGTGCATCCCAACGTGCTGCGCGCGAGCGGCATCGATCCCGACGAGTGGGGCGGCTTCGCGTTCGGCCTCGGGCTCACGCGCCTGGCCATGATGCGATACGGAATTGACGATATTCGCCTGCTGCAATCGGGCGATCTGCGCTTCTTGAATCAGTTCTGACGCGATGAAGTTTTCCTATAACTGGCTGGGCGAACTCGTTCCGCAACTCGACCGCGATCCGCGCGAGCTCATGGACCTGATCACGATGAAGACCGCGGAATGCGAGGGCCTGGAGCATGTCGGCGCGGCGCTCGCGGAAGCATCGCCCGCGCGCGTGTTGACGGTCGAGCCGATCGCGGACACACACAATGTCAAAGCGACAGTCGCGACCGAGCGCTACGGTGACAAAACCGTCGTGTGCGGCGCGCCCAACTGCCGCGCCGGCATGGTGACCGCGTACTTGCCGCTCGGCAAAAAAACGATCAACGGCGTCGAGAGTGACGGCATGCTCGCGAGTGCCGCCGAGCTCGGCATAAGCGACGATCACTCCGGCATCGTCGAGAACTGGTCCGGCGATCTGCGCTTGCGGCCCGACACCATTTTCGACATCGACAACAAGTCGCTGACGCACCGCCCGGATCTGTGGGGCCATTACGGAATGGCTCGCGAGGTGGCGGCGATCACTGGCCGCGAGCTGCGCGATGCCGTTACTCCGGTCGAGTTTTCCGGCCCCGCTCCCGTCGAGGTGCGCATCTCCGACCCGGCGCTATGCCCGCGTTACTCCGCGCTGGTCTTCGAGAACGTGCGCGTGGGTCCGTCGCCCGCGTGGCTGCAGTACCGCCTCGCGAGCGTCGGCCTCAACTCCATCAACAACATCGTCGATGTGACGAACTACATCATGGCGGAGCTCGCGCAGCCCATGCACGCGTTCGACGCGGCGAAGCTGCACGGCAGCACGATTTTCGTGCGCACGGCCGCACCCGGCGAGCGCATTATGGCGCTTAATGACGAAGAGTACGCGCTCTCGGAATCGAATCTCGTCATCGCCGACGCCGCCGGTCCTATCGCCATCGCCGGCGTGATCGGCGGCATGCATAGCGCGATTGGGAACGATACAACACGCATCGTGTTTGAAAGCGCCAATTTCAACGCCGCCTCCGTCCGTAAAACTTCCTCCGCTCTGAAGCTGCGCACTGACGCATCGATGCGTTTCGAAAAGGCGCAGGACCCCGTCAACACGGTGCGTGCGCTCGAACGCGCGGTGGCGCTATTGCAGGAAGTCTCGCCGGGCATTCGCCTTGTTGCCGGACTCGCCGATGTCGCCGCGCCGCGCCAACCCGCACCGCCGATCGAGCTTCCCATCGACTGGCTCGTTCGCAAACTCGGACGCAGCGTCGAAGAGAGCGAAGTTCGCGCGATCCTCGAATCGCTCGGTTTCGGAGTCATGCTGGTGGTGCCCGGTGTCCTGTCGGCCACGGCGCCGAGCTGGCGCGCGACCAAAGACGTCTCGATCAAAGACGATCTGCTGGATGAGATCGGCCGCATGCTCGGCTACGGCTCGATCACGCCAACACCGCCGCGTCTTCCAGTCGTGCCGCCGCCAGCTAATCCCGAGCGCAGCTACCATCGCGCCATTCGCACCATGGCCGCCGCGCAAGGCTACACCGAGGTCTTCAACTACTCGTTCATCAGCGCTGAAACCGCCGAGGCCTTCGGCATGGCGCCGGACACGCACGTACAGGTACAGAACCCCATCGCGTCCGACCAGACGCTGTTGCGCCGCAGTCTGGTGCCGCGCATGTGGCGCAACATTCTCGAAAACAGCAAGCACCTGAACGCGTTCCGCTTCTTCGAAATCGGCCGCGAGATTCACCCGACGGCGGACGGCGCGCAGCCCGAGGAGATCCCGCACTTCGCGGCCGCGCTGTACGCGCGCGAAGGCGACGGCGTCGCGGGCCTGTTCGAACTCAAGCGGCTGGCAGAATGCCTCATGCGCGATTGCCGCGTGGAGCCAGCGCCCGCGCTCGCCTATGAGCATCCCGAGCGGTCCGCCATCGTCGTCTGGCGTGGCGCTCCCGTCGCACGCTTATTCGAACTGCACCCGCGGCTGGGTATTGAAGGCCGTGCTGCCGTGCTCGATATCGACCTCGCGAAAACCGCCCGCCTGCTCACCACCGCGCCCAAGCGTTACGAACCGCTGCGCCGTTATCCTGCCAGTGCGTTCGATCTGTCCGTCGTCGCCCCGTTGCGCGAACCTGCGGGCGCGATCGGCGACCGCCTCGCTGCACTTGCGGCCGGCGACCTGATCGGGATCGAGTTCGTGCGCCAATACACCGGCGCGCCGCTGCCCGATGATCGCAAGAGCGTTTCGTACCGCATCACCGTCGGCGCGCCGGACCGCACCTTGTCATCGGAGGAAGGCGGCGCCGTGCGCGAGCGCATCATCGCCGGGATGCGCGCCGCGGGATATGAATTGCGCGTCTAATAAAGGCATGGCGCCTGCTACTTACTCCGGCCTGCTGCTGCAACGAGAGCCGCCGCTCACCACCGTCACGCTGAATCGACCGGAGCGGCGCAACGCGCTGTCGCTCGAGCTGATGCAGGAACTGGCCGCCTGCTTCGACGAGATCGGGCGCGATCGCGACACGCGCGCGGTCATCCTTGCGGCCGCCGGGAAGGTCTTCTCGTCAGGGAACGATCTGAATGAAATGATCGGCCGCGGCGCCGCCGATTACCGGCGCACGTTCGACGTCTGTTGCGAGCTGATGCAGAAGATCCAATCCATTCCGCAGCCCGTCATCGCGCGCGTGCACGGGCTCGCAACCGCGGCGGGCTGCCAGCTTGTCGCGTCCTGCGACCTCGCGGTCGCGGCCGAGTCGGCCGGCTTCGCAACGCCCG
>JAICMB010000019.1 GCA_025929455.1 Bryobacteraceae bacterium
CCCCGCACGCGATCGAGCTTGCGAATCAGAATCGGACCGATCTCGCCCGTCGCACGTACGTGAGTGCCACCGCACGCGCTGCGATCGAGATCCGCGATCGTGATCACACGGAGTGTCCCGGTGCGCGCCGACGGCTTGCGCAAATTCAAGTCGCCGTCGGAGTCCTCAAACGTGACCACGACGGGCCGGTTCTCGAACACGATTTCGTTGGCACGTAGCATGGCGCGCTGTATTTCGTCCGCGGTGAAAGCGGCATGCGCGACGTCAATCGTCGAAACCTCCGGCCCCATGTGGAAGCTCACCGTCGGCGCATCGAACAGCTCCGCGAGCACCGCCGAAAGCAGATGCTGACCGGTGTGCTGCTGCATATGGTCGAAGCGCCGCGCCCAATCGAGGGCGCAGTTCACCTCACCGGCCGCTCCCGCCAGCGGCCGCTCCAGCACGTGCGCGATGCGATCCTCTTCGTCGACCACATCCATCACGCGCACGCCATCGAGCGTGCCGGTGTCGAACGGCTGCCCGCCTGAGGACGGATAAAACGCCGTGCGGTCGAGGTACACGCGCGTGGAGTCCGTGCTCGCATCCGTGATGCGCGCACGGAACTCCCTCACATAACTGTCGTGATAATAAAGACGCTCGGTTGCCAACCCGCTATTGAATCGCAATCCGCGCCACGCCGGTTCCGGAATCCGGCAGTGTGATCACGAATGGCACGTTGTTGCCCTGCGGCGCGTTCGGCGGAATCGTGACGTTGATCTGGTACAAGCCCACGAAGTTCGGGGTTAGCCCCGCAAACAAAGGCGTCGCGCAGGGGGGCTTCCCAAACGGCGTCGGCTGCCCGAAACACACCTCCGGCGTGGGCGTAATCTGCGCCAGTGGGCTCGTTGGCGATGCCGCTCCCGTCACGACCGGCGGTGACGTTTGCCCGAAACCGATCGCATACACGACGATGGTGTCCCCGATATGCGTGGGCGTATCCGGCAGGCCGGTGAGCCCACCCGTCGTAGGGTTCTGATAAATCGCGTAGGGCCCACCGTTGATCAGCAGCAGGCGCGGCGCACGTGCGGCGACGTTTAGGGCCACCGCATTCCCCTGTTGCGAACCGCGCACCACGCGCACTGTGCCGGCGCCCACGGCGGCATCGTACGGCACTTGAAAGTCGATCTGCCCCGGCGCCACGTAATAGGCTGGAACCGGGTTGCCGTTCAACAGCACCTGCGTGTCGTTGAGTGTGGTGCCGAGCGGCAGCGCCGTCGCAGAACCCACCGATGCCGCCAGTTGCTCGCCGAACAGCGCCACGATGTCGCCTTGCGCCAGCGCTTCGCCCGCGCCATACGTGCCGTTGTTCACCACCCCGCCCGCATACGTGAACGGCGGGCCTGCCGGAATTACCGTGATCCGCACCGGCGCCGTCACTGCACCGTTTGCCGCATTCGATGCCACGTTGACCGAACTCTCGTACGTGCCCGGCGCGAGCGTGCCCGGGTCGATCCCGAAATTCACAACGTTATTCGAACCCATCGCCGCCGTCAGCCACGGCGTGCCCGAGCTCGCGGGCGTCGCGCCTGAAACCGTCAGCGTGCCCTGGCCGGCATTCGCCACAGTCACCGGAATCTGTTGCGCCGCACTGCCCTGCACAATTCGCAGCGACACCGGCGCGGCCTGTGCGATGGGCGAGCCCGTCACGTGCAGCGCCACGGCAACGTTCTTGTCGTCCGCGGCGTACGCAGAACTGCCGACCGTCACCTTACCGTTGTAATCGCCCGCCGCGAGCGAACCGACGTTCGCCGCCACCTTGAATGTCGTGCTCGTCCGGAAACTGCCCAGGCCGGGCGTGGTCACCGATAGCCAAGCGCCTCCCGTTTGCGTAGAAGCCGTAGCGCCCGCTGCACCTGCCGCGCCGAAGATCGTGCTCGCACTGCCTTGTGGCGGCGCATACAGATCGATCTGGTCCGGCACCGCGCCGCCCGGTGCAACCGTCACGGTAATCAACTGCGGCGCATCGAGCGCGTTCGGATCGCTCACCGTAATGACGCCCGTATGCAGCCCGGCTGGAAGCGAAGCTGTCTGCAGCGCGACCTCAATGCCGCTGTGGCACGAACTCTCGCTCTTCAGCGCAGGCACTGCCCACGTCACCGAGGATGACACCTGCAAATTCAACGAGCCATCGCCCGCGTTCGAATAACACACTATTTGCGCAGGTCCCGCCGAACCCGCCGCAAACGCCACCGGACCGAGTGCCGTCTGCGAAAGTTGCAACCGCGGTGTCGCGTAGCACACCATCAGCGTGGCGGCTGCAGCGATGCAGCGTGAAATGGACATAGCTGTAGTCAACGCCGTCGCCGATGCACGTGAGCAGCCGCGCGAAAGGCCCGAAAAATCGCGCACACCCCCGCCGCGCGCGCCGAAGAACGACACAGGGTATGTAGCACTCCGCTACATACGATTCGGCGCAGCCGCTGCTCCAAACAACGATATGATGACCTCAATGGCGCAAGCTTCCCCGCAGGTCCTGGGTCACGCCGCCCATCACACTCCCGCAGCGGCCCGCCTGGTCTCGCTCGATGCCTTCCGCGGCCTAACGATCGCTCTCATGGTCCTGGTGAACACCGGCAGCGGACACATGCCCGTCGAACTGCGGCATTCACACTGGAACGGCTGGACGCTTGCCGATGTGGTGTTCCCGTCGTTCCTCTGGATCGCCGGCATCAGCATGACGCTCTCGTTCGCGCGTCGCGTCGCCAACGGCGCATCCAGGTCCGCGCTGTTCCGGCAAGTCCTCCGCCGCGCCGCCATCCTCTATGCGTTTGGCCTGTTCCTCTATGCGTTCCCGGATTTCAACCCGCACACTTTCCGGATCCTCGGCGTCCTGCAACGGATCGCCATCTGCTACGCTGCTGCCGCCGCCATCTATCTGACGACCGGCATTCGTGGACAAATTGCGTGGCTCGTTGGTCTGCTCACGGCGTACTGGATGCTCATGACGCTGGTGCCTGTCCCGGGCTACGGTCCTGGCCGGCTCGACATTGAAGGCAACCTGGCACACTACATCGATTCGATCGTGCTCGGCGCGCACAATTACGCCAGCACCAAAACGTGGGACCCCGAAGGTATCGTCAGCACCATCCCTGCTATTGCGACGGTGCTGTTCGGTATACTCGCCGGCCACCTGATCCGGCTCCGCGGCGCTCTCGCCGAGCGCACCTGCTGGCTGTTCAGCATCGGCGCGGTTCTGCTCGCGCTCGGTATCTTCTGCAATACCTGGCTGCCTATCAACAAATCGCTGTGGACCAGCTCGTTCTCCATTTTCATGGCGGGGCTCGATTTTGTTGTGTTCGCGCTCGCGTTGTGGCTCATCGACGGCCAAGGCTGGCGGCGCGGTCTGCGCCCGCTCGCGATCCTCGGCATGAACGCGATCACTGTTTATATGTGCTCGGAGTTCTTCGACGAAGTGCTGCACTGGATTCCGTTCGCCGGCGGCAGTCTGCGCCTCTGGCTCTACACCACGCTGTTCACGACCTGGCTGCCAGCCGAGCCCGCTTCTGTTCTGTACGCCCTCACCTACACCGCCGCCATGTTCGCCATCGCCTACGCCATGTACCGCCGCGGCTGGTTCCTCCGCGTCTGACCGCGTTCCAGGGGTTTGTTGAAAAACGCGCGCACCCGCTTGCTGACGCGCGCGGCTCAGTTACACTGCACACCCGCAAACCGAGCCGCGACGGGCAGGGAGCGGTCGCGGCATCTACCGCGCGATCGCAGGACACCACTCCCGGGGCGCTCGACTCTAACCTGCGGGAGAAAAATGCAGAAGCGCAAACTTGGAAATAGCGGCCTGGAAGTGTCAGCTCTCGGACTCGGCTGCATGGGAATGAGCTTTTCGTACGGCCCGCCCAAAGACAAGCAGGAGATGACGTCGCTTCTCCGCGCAGCCGTCGAACGCAGCATCACATTCTTCGACACTGCCGAGGCGTACGGCCCGTACGCGAACGAAGAACTCGTCGGCGAGGCGCTCGCGCCGGTCCGTAAGCAAGTCGTGATCGCCACGAAGTTCGGGTTCAAATTCGATCCGAACACCAGCAAGCAAGCGGGCCTGGACAGCAGGCCGGAGCACATCAAGCAGGTTGCCGAGGCTTCGCTCAAGCGCCTTAAGACCGATGTCATCGATTTGCTGTATCAGCACCGTGTCGACCCCGAGGTCCCGATCGAAGATGTAGCGGGAGCGGTGAAGGATCTGATTCAGGAGGGCAAGGTCAAGCACTTCGGCCTTTCCGAAGCCGGCGTGCAGACAATCCGGCGCGCACACGCTGTCCAGCCCGTCACGGCACTGCAAAACGAATACTCGCTATGGTGGCGCTCGCCGGAGAAGGAAGTAATACCGGCGGTCGAGGAGCTCGGAATCGGCTTTGTCCCGTATAGCCCGCTCGGTCGAGGCTTCCTTACCGGCAAGATCGACGAGAATGCGCAGTTCGATAGCTCCGACTTTCGCAGCACGCTTCCTCGCTTCACACCGGAGGCCCTCAAAGCGAATCAGGCGTTAATCGATCTGCTCGCCGGCATCAGTGAACGCAAGAAGGCGACACCTGCGCAGATCGCGCTCGCCTGGCTTCTGGCGCAGAAGCCGTGGATTGTCCCGATCCCGGGCACCACCAAATGGCATCGCTTAGACGAAAATATCGGGGCCGTTTCGGTCGAACTCACGCCGGAAGATCTGCGAGACATCGATTCCGCAGCGTCCAAGATCGCGGTGCAAGGCGCTCGTTACCCCGAAAAACTTGAGCAAATGACCGGGCGCTGACGGGCGTAAGGAGAATACTTATGCGGGGAGCTGTTCTTTACGGTCCGCGCGACGTGCGCTTCGAGGAGCGTGACACCCCGACGATCACCCAGCCGACGGACGCCATCCTGAGGACCTCCGTAACGTGCGTGTGCGGGTCCGACCTGTGGCCCTATCGCGGCATTAACCCTGTCAAGAAACCAACGCCGATGGGCCACGAGTACTGCGGCATTGTCGAGGAGGTCGGTAGCGCAGTCACCACGATCAAACCCGGGCAGTTCGTGATCGGCTCATTTTTCGCTTCCGACAATACCTGTCCGAACTGCCAGGCCGGATATCAGTCGTCCTGCGTGCACCGAGAGATCATCAGCACCGCGCAAGCGCCGCTAGTGCGCATCCCGCTAGCCGATGGCACCCTGGTCGCCACGCCGGATATTCCACCGCAGGACTTGATTCCGAGCCTTCTCGCGCTGTCAGATGTGATGGGCACCGGCTGGTTTGCTGCCGATGCCGCCAATGTAAAGCCGGGCTCGACGGTAGTCGTGGTCGGCGATGGCGCGGTCGGGCTCCTTGGCGTCCTCTCGGCGAGACAAATGGGCGCCGGACGGATCATCGCCATGAGCCGTCACGAGTCGCGCCAGAAGCTGGCTCGCGAATTTGGCGCGACCGCGATCGTGAGCGAGCGCGGCGATGAGGGGGTGGCCCGCATTCAGGAAATGACCGGCGGAATCGGAGCCGACTCGGTCTTGGAGTGCGTCGGCACGCAGGACTCGATGATGCAGGCGATCCGGTCCACGCGCCCAGGTGGGTTTGTGGGCTACGTGGGCGTACCGCACGGAGTCGAACTGAACGGGGAGGAGTTGTTCTACAGCCACATCCATCTCCACGGCGGTCCGGCGCCGGTACGGCGTTACCTGCCCGAGTTGATCGATCTGGTCTGGAACCGAAAGATGGACCCCGGCAAAGTTTTCGATCTCCTGCTGCCTCTCGATCGGGTCGCGGAAGGATACCGCGCGATGGACGAACGCCGCGCGATCAAGGCGCTGCTGCGGCCGTAAGCCGCGCAATAGGAGTAAAAACCATGGGCACTTGGCCGCAAGACGAACTGCGCAAGATCGCGGAGGCCGACGACCTGCACATCTCGCCGTTCCGTGAGGACGGCAAGACCTACGGCACTCCTACCTGGATTTGGTCCGTCGTCGTCGATGACGCGCTCTATGTGCGCCCGTACAACGGCAAAGACTCGCGTTGGTACCAGTCCGCGATGCGGCAGCGTGCGGGCCGGATCATGGTTGCCGGGATCACAAAGGAAGTGACGTTTGAGCCCGCCGACGGCGCGCTCAACGACCGCATCGACGATGCCTACCGGGCGAAGTACAAAGGCAGCCAATATTTGGCTCCGATGATCGGCACGCGCACACGCTCCGCGACCGTCAAGATCATGCCGCGGGACACCAACGCGCCGGCGGAGACGAGGTAATGCACATCCGTACTGAAACGAAAACGGTTGCTCCGGCGCTTGAGAAATACGCGCTAGGGGCTGTTGCCGAGCTTTGGGAACGCCCCGGACTCACGCCGCGGGACCGCAGCATCGTAACGATTGCCGCTATGATCGCGCGCAATCAGATCATCGAATAACCCGATTACATGGACCTTGCACTCGATAGTGGCGTGAAACCGGCGGAGATTTCCGAGATCATCACCCAACTCGCGTTCTACTCGGGCTGGCCGAATGCCATGACGGCAGTGGCCGCGGCCAAGACTGCGTTTGCAAAGCATAATATCGGCGCCGATCAGCTTCCCGCCGCCTCACCGGCCCTTGTTCCGCTCGATGAGAACGCCGAAAAGAAACGCGCAGCCGGTGTCGAGCAGCAGTTCGGTAAAGTCGCTCCCGTACTTGTACAGTTCACCAGCGATATTCTGTTTCGCAATCTTTGGCTCCGTCCGGATCTCCCACGCGATCGAAGTCTCGCGACGGTCAGCGCGCTGATCGCCTGCGGACACGCCGCGCAGATTCCGTTTCACCTGAACAAGGCAATGGACAACGGACTCACTGAGACCGAGGCGGCCGAGGTGATCACGCAGCTAGCGTTCTACGCGGGCTGGCCGAACGCGTTTTCGGCGCTGCCGGTCGCCAGAGAGGTTTTCGAAAAACGCGGGCAAAAGAATATGGACATCAAAAGAGTTGGTTCGCAAGCTTCCGCCAAGGGATCCTCGGAGTGGTTCACCGGCACGGTACGCATCGATCCGCTGTTTCAGGCGCCTGATCCCGCACTTGTTCAAGGCGCCAGCGTGACTTTCGAACCCGGTGCGCGGACCGCGTGGCACACGCATCCGCTCGGTCAGACGCTCATCGTCACGTCAGGCTGCGGCTGGGTGCAGCATGATGGCGGCCTGGTCGAGGAGGTCCGGCCGGGTGATGTGGTCTGGTTCTCGCCCGGCGAGAAGCACTGGCAAGGGGCGACGGCAACCACCGCTATGACGCATATCGCCATTCAGGAAAAGCGTGATGGTAAGGCTGTCGACTGGATGGAACAGGTCAGTGGTGAACAATACCGGTCCTGAACCGGGCTCGAAAGCAACAGGAGCATAAATGTACACGGCCAGCGCTTATTCCGCCGCCGGCGCAACATCGCCGCTCATTTCCACGACCATCAGACGGCGCGACCCGGATGAGCACGAACGTGCAAATCGAGATCCTGTTCTGCGGTATCTGCCACTCCGATCTCCACTCCGTCCGCAACGAGTGGAGCGAGTTCATGCCCACCGTCTACCCGATCGTGCCGGGCCATGAAATCGTTGGGCGTGTCACGACCGTCGGCCCGGCCGTTACCAAGTACAAGCCCGGCGACCTTGCCGCGGTCGGCTGTCTCGTCGATTCCGATCGCACCTGCCCGCGATGCAAAGCCGGGCTTGAGAATTTCTGCCCTAACCTGACGTTCACCTTCAACTCTCCAAACAAGCACCTCGGAAGCGTGACCTACGGTGGCTATTGGGCCGGCATTGTCCTGGACGAACGGTTTGTCCTGCCTGTCCCTTCGAATCCTCGACCTCGCCGGGGCGGCGGCGCTCCTCTGCGCCGGAATGCCGACATATTCGCCCATGCGCGATTGGGGCGTGACCAACGGTACGAACGTGGGCATGGTGGGTCTCGGCGGTCTGGGTCACATGGCCGTGAAGTTTGCGCATGCGCTCGAAGCCCACGTCGTGGTCTTCACCACTTCGCCCCACAAGAAGGAAGACGCGCTCCGGCTGGGTGCTGACGAAGTCGTCGTTTCTCGCAACGCCGATGAAATGAAGGAGCACGCCGGCAGCTTCGATTTCATTCTTGACGCCGTTTCCGCCGATCACGACATAGGCGCCTGTATCCATCTGCTGCGACACGATAGCAAGCTGGTTCTGGTCGGAGCCCCGCCGAAGCCGCTGCGCGTATCGGCCATGGGCCCTGATTGCCGGGCGGCGCAGTCTTTCCGGCTCCAACATCGGCGGCATTCCGGAAACTCAGGAAATGCCGGATTTCTGTGGCGCGCGAAACATCACCGCCGATGTCGATCGGTTGCTCAAGTCCGATGTGAAATACCGCTTCTCCATCGGTATGGCGTCTCTCAAGTCTGCGTAGGAGGAAGCGGCGGGTCCCATTTCCCGACCAAATTACAATTAAACTAGATACCCACGGCTATTTCGCCGTCTTATGGATCTCGACCAGCTACACACGTTCCTCGAGATCGTGCGTCTGAAAAGCTTCTCCAAAGCGGCGCTGACCTGCTACCGCACGCAGCCAGCCATCAGCGCGCAGATCCGCCAACTCGAACAGGAGATGAACGCCTCGCTATTCGAGCGCCTCGGGACCAAAATCGCCCTCACGCCCGCCGGCCGCATTTTTGCCGAATACGCCGAGCAGATCCTCGACCTGCGCCGCCGCCTGCAGGACAGCATCAACGAATTGGAACGCGCGCCTAAAGGCGAAATCGTCATCGCCGCCAACGAGTCCACCTGCATCTACGTGCTCCCGCACGTCTTCTCCGAGTACAAGAAACAGTTCCCGAACGTCCAACTGTTGGTGGACCGTTCCTACGGCGGCCGTATCGAGGAAGCCGTTCTGGATAATCAGGCGGACTTCGGCGTGACGCAATTACCGGTCCAGGAGAAACGATTGCAGGTGGCGGCCATCCATACCGATGAGATCAAATTGGTCGCGCCGCCGGGACATCCGCTGCTGGCGCACAAGCAGGTCTCCGCGCGCGAGTTGCCGCCTCATACGCTGCTGCTTCCGAAATCGGGCACCACACGCGCGCGTCTGAACGCATGGATGGAGGCGGTGGAGGATGATATCCACATTTCGATGGAGCTGGATTCGACCGAAATGATCAAGCGCTTCGTTATGGCAGGCCTGGGCGTTTCGTTTCTGGCGGCGTCCAACTGCCGTGAAGAAGTGAAAAGCGGCCGTCTCGGCACGGTCTCGCTCGGTCCGGAACCCATGATCCGGAAACTCGGGTTGATTTATCGCAAGGATAAGGCGCTCTCGAAGGCCGCCTTGGGCTTTATTCAGGTTATATTGGAAAACGCTGCCGGGCCGGCCGTCGCTAGCCTGCCGCGCGCTGCGAGTTCATAACGCCGGAGTGTCATGCCACACCTGACGGTCAAAACCTCGACGGTTTACATTGCGGTAGGTGGGAAGACGATGGTGTTCCGCTCGGTCGATGACGTACCCCGATCGCTGCGCAAACGCCTGGAACAGAGCATGACCGGCATAAACTCGGCGACCATTCTCATCGCCGACCGCCGCGGCCGTGAAGAGGTGCTGCGTGCGCTGCGCGGTAAACCCGCCGGCGTGGCCTCGCGTTTCGCTGCGGCGTGGCGCGCCGAGAATGATGGATCCAACTGGGGCCGCTTCCGCGTGGTCTGGCGCAACTGGGCCGAAATTCTGCTCCCCGGCGCGATCGGCCTGGCCGTCTGGCTCCTCTTCAACATGAAATAGCCGCCGTGTATCCGCGGCGCGCGCAATTTTAGCGGGCGGCCGGTCTGTCCGGTGTCTCTCAGCGCCTGCTGCCCGCGCAAAATTCATGAAAACAATGTGGGGCAGGCGTCCACGCCTGCTGCGGCTCTCCAGCCCCGCCTCGCGCGCCGACGCATGATCGCGCAGCGGGTTTTCGACCCTGCCCTCGTCGGGGGTTGCGGCTACCCTGCTGAGTGGGCGGGTTTTCACCCTGCGGCCGCTTCCCAAACGGCCCACATACAGCCCGTCAGAAAGGGGCCTCTTCACGCCTCTCGCAATCTCCCCTAAAGCCCTCGCCCCTTCCCACCGATAAGCCTCTCGTGGAACGCCGCCGCGAATACCGCACCCTCACTGACGAGTCCGCCCTCATCACCGTACTCGGCGACAATGCCCCCGCGCCCTTGCAGGCCCGCGTCGTCGAGATGTCCGGTCTAGGCATGCGGCTCATCATGGACACGCCGGTCGCGGCCGGCGCCGCACTCAAAATCGAGTTGCACGATGCGCTGCTGCTCGGGGAAGTCTCGTACTGTTATCCCGATTGCGGCCATTTCGTCGCGGGTCTGCATCTCGACCAGGCCCTTAACGGCCTCAAAGACCTCGCTCGCCTCAACCGTCGCCTCTTACAAGAAGAACGCAACGCGCGAACCGCGCCCGCGCACGAAGTCGCCACTCCTGATCGGCTATCCTAACCACGAGTGTCCTCCAAGAAAGTCGTTGTCTTCGGCAGCGGCGGCCAGTTGGGCGTCGAGCTGGTCGGTGTCTTCAACGAACACGGCTACGTCGTTACCGGGTTTGAGCGGCACAGCGTCGATATTTCCGATGCCGCGCGCGTCGAGCGCGTGCTGGCGCAGATCGATCCGTGTCTCGTACTGAACGCTGCCGCATACAACCAGGTGGACGTGGCCGAACAAGAACCCGCCGCGGCCTACAACGCCAACGCGCTCGCCGTGCGCAATCTCGCCATGGCCTGCCGCCAGATCGACGCGCAACTCGTCCACTACTCCACCGACTACGTCTTCGACGGCACGGCCGGCCGCCCCTACACCGAAGAGGACCGCCCGCATCCGCTCGGCGCCTACGCTGTGTCCAAATTTGCCGGCGAATTGTACGCCCGCGCGTATCTCGAAAAGCCTCTCATCATCCGCACCTCCGGTGTCTTCGGCCCTGGCGGTCTGCGCACCGCGCGCGGCAATTTCATTGAGACGATGCTGCGCCTCGCCGCCGCTAATCAACCGATCCGCGCCGTCGAGGATCACGTCGCATCGCCTACCTACGCGCCCGCGCTCGCGAGCCGCACTCTCCAACTCATCGAAAAAAATCAAAGCGGCGTATTTCACGCCGGCGGCGGCACACCTATCTCCTGGTTCGACTATGCCCGCATGATCTTCCGGGTGGCCGGTCTGGAGCCGCGCTTACAACCCGCCAACGATCGCGAGTACCGCACCGCGGCGCGCCGCCCGAAATATTCCGCGCTTTCCAACGCGAAAATGGACAGCGCCGGCGTAGAGCCCATGCCGCCGCTGGAGCACGCCATCCGCGAATACTTACAAGCCCGCACCCAATACTTCAGCGCCGGAAAATGACCTGCCGCGCCGCGTCGCACGCGTACGTTTCAAACGTCCTCGCATCTTCTTCTCCGCACGGCAAATCCTGAAATTGACGTGCCCCACGGCACGGAGTAGGCTGAAAGTGTGCCTGTGCCGATCTCGAGCTACCGCGCCTGCCGTCAGTTCTTCTGGGCCGGTATCGCGGGCCTGCTCTGTGCGGCATTTTCCATCTGGATTGCGCTGCGCTGGCCGTGGGCTTGGAGCGCTGTCGGGCTGTTGTTCGCCAGCTCCGGCGTCGTTCTGTTTTTCGCCCTCCGGCCCGCTATTGAGATCTTCGAATCGCACCTGAAGATCGGCGGCAGTTCCGTTCCGTGGGCGCAAATTCGCCGCGTCGATCGCAGCCTGAACGTGCCGCTGGTCGTGCAGCTCACTATGGCCGACAAGACCCGCATGCTCATCTGCTATCCCGGGGACCCCGATTCCTCCGGCAGTCTGCTGCGGCACCTGCGGCGCTTCTCGCGCGAAGCCCTCATCGAAGGCATTCCATATCGTCAGTTCTGGGGCGAAACAGCCGCGCCCAAACCGCGCGTGCAGGCGCCCACCGCGCACCGTCCTCTCCTGCTGCCTGAAGACGAAGCCGAGGTGGAGCGCATGTTTCAGCGCCTCAAGACCGTTGGTCATCTCGATCCCAAAAAGTCCGGCGCCAAGAAATCCGGCGAGGATAAATAGCGGGTCGTGCTCGCGCGACCGCATCGGCCGCCGCCGCGGTACATCGCGAAGACTTCCGGTTCGCGCCGTAGTTTCGGCCGCCCTCGTCCCGCGTGGGTCGCCGTTGCGGTGCTTTGCGCCGCGGTTGCCGTTGTATTCTCCACGCGCGCGCTCTGGCTCTCCGCGCTCGGCGGCTTTCTCGTTAACGCGCAGCAACCCCGTCCCGCCGATTCCGTCATCGTTCTAGCGGGCGATTCTTTCGGCAATCGCATTCTCGAAGGCGGCTCGCTCGTGCGCGCCGGCTATGCGCCTCGCGCCCTTATCAGCGGCCCCTACGGATTCTACGGCACTCACGAAAGCGACCTCGCCATCCCGTTCGCGGTCGCCCACGGCTACCCGCGCTCGTATTTTGTCGCCCTGCCGAACAACTCGCGTTCGACGCGCGAAGAAGCCGATGCCGTGCTGCGCTTCGTTCGCAAAAACGGCTGGAAACGCCTCGATATCGTCACCAGCAACTACCACACGCGCCGCGCCGGACGCATCTATCGCGCCCTCGCGCCCGGCATCCAAATCACGATGGTTGCCTCGCGCGACGAGTTCTTCCAGCCCGGCAACTGGTGGCAATCCCGCGAAGGCCGCAAGACCTTTCTTCTGGAGTGGCTTAAAACCGTAACAGGCTGGTTCGGCTTGTGACCTCGACTTGGACCCTGCGCGACGTGATCCATCGCGCGCTGCCCTATCTGCGCCGCTACCGCTGGAAGCTCACCCTGGGCATCGCGACGCTGGTCATCAAAGACGTGCTCGGCGCCGCCGTTCCGCTCGCGATCCGCAACGGCGTCGATTCGCTCACCGCCGGATTCCGCATCAGCGTCGTCTACGAGTTCGCCGCCGCACTCGTCGTGCTCTCACTTCTGAAGGGCATCTTCCAATACTGGATGCGCGTCGTGCTGATCGGCATGTCGCGCGATATCGAGTACGATCTGCGCAACGACCTCTTCTCGCGCCTTGTCCGCCTCTCCGCCGATTTCTACGCCCGCTATCGCACGGGCGACATCATGGCGCGCGCCACCAACGACCTGAACAACGTCCGCATGATGCTCGGCCCCGGCATCATGTACTGGACCGAGACCAGCCTCACCGCCATCTTCGCTATCGCCGTCATGATGTGGGTGGACTGGCAACTGACGCTCATCGCGCTCATTCCCGCGCCGCTCGTCAGCATCGTGGTCATCACGTTCGGCCGCCGTATTCATGACCGCTTCGAAACCATCCAGGCCATGTTCTCCGATATCAGCAGCCGCGTGCAGGAGAACCTGTCCGGCGTGCGTGTCATCCGCGCGTATGTGCAGGAGCAGTCGGAGATGCGCAAGTTCGAAGACCTCAACGAGCGCTACGTCGATGAAAATGTCCGACTCGCGCGCCTCTCCGGCCTCTTCAATCCGCTGCTGCAGTTTCTGATCACGCTGACGTTCCTGCTGGTGCTGTGGGCCGGCGGCTACCGCCTGCTCAGCGGCCGCCTTTCTATCGGCAGCTTCGTCATGTTCAACACCTACATGGGCATGCTTATCTGGCCCATGATCGCGATGGGTTGGGTGGTTAATCTTATCCAGCGCGGCAGCGCGTCCTGGGAGCGCATCGCGCAACTCATGGACGAACGGCCGTCGCTCAAAGGCTCCGACACCGGCGCCGAACCCGTTCAAGGCCGCATCGAATTTCGAAATGTTGAAATGGCCTACCCCGCCGGCAAAGCGCTCACCAACGTGAATCTCGTAATTCCCGCGGGAGCCACCGTCGCCATCGCCGGCCACACCGGCAGCGGGAAAACCACGCTCGCCAGTCTCATCCCGCGGCTGCTCGATCCGACCAGCGGCGATGTCTTTATCGACGGCCGTAACCTGCGCGATCTCGATCCCGAATGGATCCGCCGGCAGATTGGCTTCGTTCCGCAGGAGACCTTCCTGTTCAGCGCGACGCTCGCGGAAAACATCGCCTGGGGTGCTCCTGGAGCAACGCACGATGAGATCGAGCGTGCCGCCGACCGTGCCGGTCTTGGCCCCGACATCGCGAGCTTTCCGGCGGGCCTCGACACCGTTGTCGGCGAGCGCGGCCTCACCCTGTCGGGCGGGCAGAAACAGCGCACGGCCATCGCGCGCGCCCTCCTGCGCAATCCGCGTATCCTCATCCTCGACGACGCGCTCTCGAGCGTCGACACCATCACGGAAGAGCGCATCCTCGAATCGCTCGGCGGTGTGATGCATGGCCGCACCACCATTTTGATCTCTCACCGCGTGTCTACGATCCGTGCCGCTTCACGCATCTTCGTCCTCGAGCACGGCGAAATCGTAGAAGCCGGCTCGCACGAAGCTCTGCTCGCAGCGGGCGGGTATTACGCCGGACTGTATCAGAAACAACTGCTCGAGGAAGAACTCGAAGCCATTACGTAGCACTGAGCGAGCCTGCATCGAAATCGCGAACTCTCGTCGCCGCAGTCGTTGGTTAACCCGTGGGCGGCCGTCAGCCATCGCGCTAGACTCGCGAGGCAATCTCCTTACTAGCGAACCCTCTGGATCTATTCGCCGTGTGGATGCAACGACGCATATCATCTCTACGATTGCTGGTATCGGTACATGTGGGCTACCCGCGCCGGACGGCGCTAGCCGGCATGGCATGCCTCCTCAATCTTGTGGGACTGGCGACAGATCGAGTGAAACGGTGTACGCTGCTGAACCAGCGCGAATGGAGGCGCTGGTGCCGATCCCGCCAAACGAACCCGTGATCGGAGCGGTTGCAAATGCCTCGTGGTCTCGTGCGAACCCGCACGGTTTTCGATAAACCCGGAGGCGCTCGTTTCAGGCATTCTTCCGGCCGCGGCCATCGACGGTGATGGAACACTCGTGGGCGACCCTTTGGAATCGCATCCACGCATCCCGCGGTTCCGGCGAAGTCATCTCTCTCTTTGGTACTGGATTCGGGTCAAGCACACCCGCTACGCCTGTCGGCGTGACTTCCATCATGCGACAGCCGTCATGCCGTGCTTTTCGACGAGGGACAGGAGCTTGAGCGCAGGCGATGAGAGCCCCGGAGGCAACCTAAGCGTTACTGAATACCGGTGCATCGGGCCCTGCGCGACCTGGACCTTTCCGCAAGCACCGCGTACAAAGCCTAGCAATCAAATCAGTAACGCCCGTTGGCTTCGTTCCGCCACCCACCCCTGCGCACTACCAACAGTAGTCAAACCGG
>JAICMB010000133.1 GCA_025929455.1 Bryobacteraceae bacterium
AATCAAACTACATATCCGCCGCCGCGACCGCCTCGCCTGCGCCCGGCAATACCGTTTCGACGGCTCCAAACACATCCTCCGCGCCTTCCCCCAAGCCGCATGACCGAAAAGTAGGACAGCCAGTCTCTGCTGGCTGTCCCCGGGACCGATTACGTCCCAACGCGCACCACACGTGTGCCTCCATTCCGCGATCAACCTGCGGCCGGTTCCAATCGGCCTTGCGCGAAACCGAAACCGGCGCCGCACTGCAGCGGCCCCGCCACCGCGTATCGCAGCGCCTCAAAACCTCGCGCGTCCGCAGAACCGCAACGGGTTTTTAACCGGTTTCGACCTGCTGGCCGAACGCCGCACACAAAAATGCCCTCCAGGGCGGCCTCGCGCCGCACCCTGGAGGGCGTGCTCCCTGTTAGGGGATCGCGTTAGAACAACAGCCGCAGACCAACCTGCAGTACGCGCGGATGGCTTGAGAAAACGCCGCCCACGTTGCCGAAGTTTTCTGCGCCTGGGATCAGGAGATTGCTCATGGACAGAGGATTGGGATTGCCGATGCTGAAGGTTTCTCCCGGAATGTATTGCGGATGGTTCAGCACGTTGAACGCTTCCGCGTGCACTTCGAACGTGAAGTGGTCACGCAGCGCGAAGCGCTTATACGCGGCCGTATCGAAGTTGTTAATAGGTTCGAGTTTGAACATCGACCGCGCGGAGTTCGGGAACGTGCCCGCTCCGGCGGCGATGAATTGCGCGTTGGGGTTGTTCGCCAGGTAGCCAACGATCTGCCCCGCGCTGTTGTATTGCGGAGTTACGCCGCTGCCGGTGCCGGCGACGCCGTTTGAATTGACGAACACGCCGGAAGCAAATCCGCCGGCCAGCCCCGCATCGACATCGCTTTGCAGAAACGCGGAGGACGGGCTCTCATAGGTGTAAGTGCCCGACAGTACGAAATTGGCGAGCACATCGCGCATCCAGTTGGGTCCCGTGCTGCCGATTCCGCCGACGTCCCACAGCAGCGTGCCGACCAGGCGATGGCGATGATCGTACAGGGAGTTGCCTTTGCCGATCATGCGCTCGGTGAAGGTAAACATGCCCGCGCGGTTGAACGCCGGGCCGCTCATGTTATCGATCAGGTGGCTCCAGGTATAAGACAGGTTGCCCTGGAATCCCGCGCCAAAGCGCTCCCGGGCCGATATCGCGAGGCCGTTGTACCAGGACCAGCCTTGCGAGTTAATGGTTGTGATCGGATTCGTGAATCCGTATTGCGCGAGCGGGTTCGTGGTCGACGCCTGCAGCGAGTTTAAGGTCAGCGGCAGCGCGTTGAGCTGCGTCTGCGTAGGCTGACCATAGAATAGCGGCAGGCTCTGCGATGCCGAAACCGGGGAAACGGCGTTGAGCACTCCCTCGGTGGGAAGGTGCACGGCCTTGATGCCGAGATAGCGCGCCTCCACGAACAGTTTGCCAAGCTCCTGCTGGATGCTGGCGTTCCACTGCATCGTGTACGGAGTCTGTTGATCCTGGATGTAAGTTGTCGTCATCGCCCGCGCCTGCTCCGCCGTCACAGAAGGCGTAAAGAACGTGAACGGGAACGGCTGCACGAACGCGCCCAGGCCGAAGAAACCTGGGTAATACGTGATCTGATTCACAAACGTCGTGCTGAAGAACCCCGGCGGGATGGACGGGATGCTGCCCGGCCCATAGGACGTGTCATAGTTCATGCCGAAGCCGGCGCGGAACACCGTGTGGCTCATCGAGCCCGGCGACCATGCCAAGCCAACGATCGGCGCGAAGTTGGTCTTCTGCGTGTTCGGTTCGCGGAACGTCAGAACGTTCGGAACATCCGCGATGGAGTTCAGCCCCTGATAGCTGTAGATTTTCGGAATCGTCGTGTAGGAGTAGCTGACACCAAGGTTCAGATTGAAGTGCGGCGACACCTGCCACGAGTCATTAAGATATGCGTACGTGTCCCAGTTGTTGCCGGGGTAAGTCAAATTGCTGAAGTTCCCGAATCCGCTCGAAGCGGGCGCGACGGAATTCAGAAACGCGTTCATGTTGCTGAAGTTGTAAAAGCCGCTTCCGAAATTCGCGAACGTCAGCGGTCCGATAAAGCGCCGCGTGTCGGCGCCGAATTTGATCACGTGCCGGCCGCGGTTCCAATTGACGTTGTCCGACAACTGGTATGTGTTGAGCGCCGCGGGATTGCCGAGAAATCCGTTGCCCATTTGCAGGTTCAGATCCTGCTGCACGGACAACATCGGAAAGACATTCAGCCCCGGGAAGGCGACGTTGTTGTTCTGGATCGTCTGGTTAAAGCGGTTGTAGCCGAGCCGTAGTTCGTTGACGAACACCGGCGAGAAGTTGTGATATTCGGCAACGGACGCCATCAGCGACCGGTCCCTGAGCGGCGTAAAGAATGTCGGGATCTGCGCGCCGTCGTTGTTCGCCTGCAGTTCGTTATGCACATACCGCGCGCGCAATTGATCGGAGTTGTTGATGTCCCAGTCGAGGCTCCCGACACCGTTGTATTGGTTTTGATACTGATTAACACCCGCGAACGACACCGGGCCGATCGGAATCTGTGTCCCGTTCACCGTGCTGAAGTTGGTGGCCGTGTTGGCGGATCCGACATAGTTGCGGAGGACGCCGAGATTCGTCTGTGAGATTCCTCCCATGTTGCGCAGCGTTGCGAAGCCCGCTTCCGTCGGCGCGAACACCGGCGAGGTCGGCACGCCCGTCAATCCGAGCGGAATGTACTCGAAGCTGCCGAAAAAGAACAGCCGATTGGGAACGATGGGCAGGCCGAGATTTGCGCCCAGCCTGTTCTGGTCATAGCGGGGTTGGCCGTTGAAACCGTTGCCCACCATCATGGCATCGCGCGCGTTCAGCCAACGGTTGTTCTGCAGGTAATCGTACAGTTCGCCGTGAACCTGATTGGTTCCAGTCTTCACGACCGCGTTGAACTGGCCGCCGCCGGTGTGGCCCCACTCCGGCGGGAACTGATTTTGAAACGAAACGAACTCTGATGTCGCATCGTTCGAAACCGTCAGCAGCGGTCCGGGGATGGCGCGGTTGTTGTTATCCACGCCATCGATGTAGAAGTTATTGCTGATCGGCCGCTGACCCCCGACCACGGGTCCCCGCGCGAAGCCGAAGCCGCCGTTCGAGGCGACGCCGGGAGGAATCAGCGAAAGATTGTACGCGCCGTAGAACGAGCCGTTCTTTTCCAGATAGTTCGGCGCCGTAGGGTATTCCACGGCGTGGTTGTTGAACGGGCTCATGATCTGCGGTGTGGTGGTATCGAGAGCCGGCACGCTCTGCTGCACCTGCACCTGCGCGGTCACTTGTGGCGTGCCGTTCTGCAGGGTGGCGGCGCCGCTCGTGCCCGGGGTACCCGCCTGTAGCGTAATGTTTACGGTTTTGGGCGCCGCGGCGTCGAAGTTGATGTCCTCCGACGGCGTCCCCGTAATTTGTGGCGTACTGACGTTCATGCGGTAGCGGCCGCTCGGCAGATTATCGAACCTGTAATTTCCGCCATTATCCGTCATCGCCTGGTGGCGCACGCCGGAAGTCAGGTTTTCGATGCTGACCGTTGCGTCGGCTACGGAGCCGCCGCTCATCATCGAAACCGTCCCGGTAATACTCCCGGTGTTCTGGGCATATAAGAATGAAGCCAGAATCAATGCCGGAAATGATAGCTTGGCCAAGCCTATTTTCATGCCTGTACAAACCTCCTTGGGTGACTCGGATAAGTGCAACCACTCCGCCAACTTCGCAACGGCGCCACTCTTCCAAAAGGTGTAGTCGCGGAGCGCAGTTCATATGTATGCTGGAAGGAATTGTTTGTACGGACCCGCAACTCCGGCTTTTACGTACTGCTTTCTAACGGATACTCGTTTCACGTGAATAATGCCAGTAACGTGAATTGCGCAATTCTTACTGAGTTCTGGAAAAAGCACAGTGATTTGCGTTCACGCACTCACCTCGCCTGTTACTCGCAACCGGAGTGGGCGTGTCATACGTCGAAATGGGTTTGGTGCGAGATGTCGTCCCGAGCCGGGCGGACTTGTACCAGCTCTGGATTCTTCCGACACTAGTTACGTGCCAGGAGACGCGCTGAGCATTCCGCTAGCGATGCTGGTAGTGTTTGGCTCGGCTAAGCTCTTCGCCGAGATCTTCGAGAAGCTGCACCAGCCGGGCATCGTCGGCGAAATCATTGCCGGGATCATCGTCGGACCCAGTGTATTGGGTTGGATCGCCCCGAGCACGATCATGTCCGCGCTCGCGGAACTTGGGGTCATGTTCCTGTTGTTCCGCGTCGGCATGGAAGTACGCCCGTCGGAACTGTTTCGCGTTGGCGGCGTAGCCACTATCGTGGCGTGCCTCGGCGTGGTGCTCCCGTTTTTTGCAGGATGGGGAATTATGCTGTGGTGGGGCGCGCCGCGCATCGAAGCCATCTTCGTCGGCGCCGCGATGGTTGCGACCAGTGTCGGCATTACCGCGCAGGTGCTCGCCTCTAAGGGGCTGCTCGAGCACGAAGCGACCAAGATCATTCTGGCCGCCGCTGTCATTGATGACGTGCTGGGCCTGATCGTACTTGCCGCTGTCAGCGGACTCGCGCGGGAACAGGTGCACGTCACGGAACTCGTGTTGACCGCCGTGATGGCCATCGCGTTCACACTCATCGTCGCGTTGTGGGGCGGGGCGGCGGTCGGGCGCGTGCTGCCGTGGATCGAAGCGCACCTGCGCGTGGGCGAGGTGCAGTTCAACATCGCGATGCTGCTGCTGTTCGGGCTCGCCGTGCTGGCCACCGACGCGGGCGTCGCGGCGATCATCGGCGCGTTTCTCGCCGGCATGATTTTTTCCGAGAACTCCACGCACCGTGTCGAAGCGCTAACTCACGGCGTCACGGAACTGTTGGTCCCATTCTTCCTCGTCGACATCGGCCTCTATCTCGACTTGCGCGTGTTTACCGATCCGTCCATCCTGCTGCTCTGCGGACTGATTCTCGCAGCGGCGCTGTTGACGAAACTGGTCGGTTGCGGCTCGGCCGTAGCGAACCTGGGGCCCCTCATGGCCGCGCGCGTCGGCACCGGCATGATGCCTCGCGGCGAGGTCGGCATGGTAGTGGCTCAACTCGGATTAACGATGGGCGTAATCGCGAAACCCATTTACGGCGTTGTGGTTTTCATGGCAATCGCGACAACCCTGATCGCCCCCCCGCTAATCTCGATGACCTTCCACGCCACGGGCCGGCACGAAGCGGTCGCCGTACACGACGACTACGAACTGGGCTAGGTCTGTGCCGGCGCGGCCGCGGCGTCCAGCCGCTGCTTCAATTCCGCCAGAATCAGATCCGGCTGCCGTGACCCAACACGCGTGCACCCAGCCGCCATCGCCGCCAGCGCATCATCGAGCGTCGCGCATTCCCCGAGCCGCACCTGCAGCTTGCCACGGCTATGTTCGATCAGCAGGGGAACATCCGCCGCGTTCGCGGAGCTAATCCAATCCGCCTCCACGCGCCGCGCCACGCGGCAAGCGACGATCTTATGTTCTTCGCTCAGGTACTCGCTCTCGATCTCGATGACCAGCACCGCACCGGATTCGTGACACGCCTGCGCCACCTGCATCAGTTCGGCTTCGAGGTAGTG
Organism: Bryobacteraceae bacterium; assembly: GCA_025929455.1. The sequence goes on from JAICMB010000133.1 coordinate 5,640, forward strand.
AAACTCGCGGGAGAGCAGCTTCCCCGTGTTGATGATGGTATGAATCTGCCGTGCGCCCCTGCGCAGTGCATCGCGTGCGGCGTATTGCTTCACCGCAGTCGTAGCCGACCCGCCGACACCGTCGATCGCGCACGCCATCCGCACCGGCGACCGCACCCAATGCACCGCCGCATCGACATCGGAAGGCCGCAATATGACCGCGCCCAGCGCCGGATCGTTTGCCATCGCGCACCCTTGCGCCACCCGCGCGCTATCCAAATCGGGCGCGGTCAGCGGCAATTCAAGTACGGAAGCGAGTTCAGCCAGCGCCGGCAGCGGCGTCGCATTTTCGACCATCGTTTTGAGCGTAGCGCGAGAGAACATGCGCCTTCATAGTGGAAGAGAACTGCAGGCAACGCTGCGTTTCGACGAGCTATTCCAGCGGGAGCCGGACGCGTTGGAAACAACGTACGGAACAACTGGTGGCCGCGCGCTTCCAAGCACGAACGTACGATGGCGCGGCTGTGGATCGAGCGGTTCCAATAGGACGCATGTCGCCGCACGCCCAGGCTCGTCGTGTTCAGTGTGCGGCGCTTATTAACGCGAGCCGTGCAAGCCGGGCTACGGCAGGACCACCACCGGCGCCCTCGCGAACGCGAAGCTCCGCTCGCCGCGATCGATGACGTTCACCTGCGCCAGATACTCGCCCGGCGGCACTTTGGCCAGCGGCACGCGCAATTCGAGCACCGACGTTCCGGCGCGTTTGCCTTCGACGGCCTGCGCTTGCGCCGCCGCGGACTCAAACACGTTCTTCTGTCCCTTCATGAACTGCACGTCCGCGGTGATGCCGTGCGGCGCGTCTGCGTTGTACACCTCAAAATGTACGATCAGGTTCTGACCCTGCCGGAACACGCGCGTTACGTTGGGCACCAGCTTCTCATCGCCGCGCACCAGAGGGTGCGCTTCCTCGAGCTTCTTGCTGGTGCCCGCGGTGCCGATGCTGGAGGCCAGCTTCTCGCGCTGATTGCTCCACACCACCGAACTCATCCGCACGCCCGCTTTCTTGTCGAGGTCCGGCACCACGAACGGCGTCTCGAACGTGCCCATCTTGCCCGAGCTGTCCTCGCGCGCCAGAATCTTGATGCGATACGAACCCGGCGCGAGCGTGAGTCCGGTGTCGTACTGAATCTGTCGCCGCGGCACACGCTGCGCCTGCTCCGCGGCCACCTTGATTTTGATGCCGTCGCGCACGCCGCTCACCATCTTGCCGCGATTATCGTAAATCTGCCCGATGAAATCGAGCTCCGTTTCGCCCGTGCCGCCCTTCTGCTTCAGACCGATCGCCGAGCCCGGAATCTTCACCGACACCGGCACGAAATAGCGGTCCTTCGCGATCCGGAAATGGTCCACCTCAACCGCCAGCGGCAGGTCCGTCTGCGGATCGCCCAGCGCCAGCGCCTCCTGCAGTTGCCGCTCCTTGTCGCCGGAGTTAAATTTCGTCCAATCCTTCGCTGCGTAATAGCCGTTGCGGTAATCGAGCTTCGCCGCGAGCCGCGGAACGTCCACTTTAATGCGGCGGTACTTGCCGTCCAGCGCGGCATCGGTGCTGTAGTAGCCGAGGATGTAATACGTGTTGATGTCGTTCTGCGCGTTCGCGATGCCGAGTGTCAGGTCGTTACTCGACAGCAGCGCCTTCCCTCCGGTATCGCCGGCGAGTGTATCGAGCGTCTCCTGCTGATCCTGAAAACTGTCACGCTGGTTTTGCTGTGCGGTCTGCTTGAAAACGCCGGTGCCCGTCGGCGACGCGGTGCTGGCGTCTCCGGCCGGCGCGCTCGCCACCAAACCGCGCGCATCGATGGGATAAAACGCTACGTTCGCGCGGACCGCCGCGTTCACCGTCGCCTGGAGCTGCGACAGATTTTCAACGCCGGTCTTGCTAATGCCGCCCGAAAAGTACACCAGTGCTTTCTTTTCCGGATAGACCGACAGCGTGCGTGACGCCGCTTCGAGCGCCGCCAGCTTGCGGTCGGTGTTGAAGATGTTGAACTCTGTTTCATCGGCGGTGAACGCGCCGCTCTCGTCATCCGCGTCCGGCCCCGTCGTGCCGTCGAGCGCCAGTTCGCTGCCCTCGCCGATGCGCAACCGCCGGATCGTCGCGTACAGCAGGTCGCGATCGTCCGTGAAATCCTCGACCACGTTCAACTGCGTCGAGGAGGTCATCACGGCCACGAGATCCGACCGTGTCATCTGTTCGGCTAGAAACTTCTCCGCCGCCTGCTGTGCGCGGATCTGATCGGCGGGTTGCATCGATGACAGGTCGAAGAAAAGCGCGATCAGGCGGCGGTCGCGGAACCGTGCCGCACCGGTCGATTCCGGCTGCGGTGCGGGCGCGCGCTCGGGGAGACGCACCTG
>JAICMB010000036.1 GCA_025929455.1 Bryobacteraceae bacterium
AAATCGCCGCCGCGCAGCGCTGCCGTGGGTACCAGGTGCTGCGTCGCGCTGGCGTTCTCGCCGCGTAGTCCTTCGTAGGTCGCGAAGAAGAATGTGGCGGGGCTGAGCGGGCCGCCGAGACTGGCGCCGTATTGGTTCTGCCGGAAAATGCCGCGCGGGAGACCGGGTACTTCGAAGAAGCCTTTGGCGTCGGTAGCTTCGTTTTGGAAAAATTCGAAGGCGCTGCCGTGGAAGGAGCGGGTGCCGGACTGCGTGGCGACGTCCATGACGGCTCCGCCGGATTGCGCGAACTCGGCGGGCGCGAGCGAAGTCTGTACCCGGAATTCGGCGACGGATTCGAGCGGCGGCGTGACGGCGATGGCGAACGTGTTGCGATCGGTGTTGTAGACGCCGTCGATCATGTAGGAATTGGCTGTAGAGCGCGCGCCGTTTACCGGAGGATTGAGCGCGACGGCGCCACGGCCGGCCTGCAGGTCGTTCATGATGTCGTGCACGAAGCCGCCGAGCTGGCGCGGAATGGCGCCCGGTCCGAGTGTGACGAGCGCGATCACGTTGCGGTCCGGCAGCGGCAAATCCCGGAGGAAGGACGAGCCCAGCAGATAGCCCTGCGATGCGTCGTCGGTTTGCACGGGCGATACCTCGGCGACCACCTGCACGGTTTCGGCCCGCGCGCTGAGGCGCAACGTGACATCGAAGCGCGAGATGCGGTTGATCTCGAGGACGATGTGCGAGGCTTCGAGCCGCTGACATCCGGCGCGGGCCGCGGTCAGCGTGTAGGTGCCGGGGGCGAGGTCGTCGAAACGGTAGCCACCGCCGGGCTGCGTCGAGGTTTCGCGCGAGAAGCCGGTGGCGTCGTTGCGGACAGCGATGCGCGCCGCGGCGATGGGAGCGCCGGACTGATCGACAACCGTGCCCAGCAGAACGCCAGAGGATACCTGGCTATAGGCCGGGATCGCAAGGATCAGTAGGAGTAAACACCATCGCATGATTATTGACCTGTTTCCGCGAGTTCGCGCAGCCGTTCCACGGCGCCCGCGAGATCGCTGTACGTAAGTTCCCAGACCGGACGGGCGGCGAGGCGTTCAAAGCATCGCCGCTGCTGTTCGCGTGCGGCATCCGTTCCGAACGCGTGATCGTGGTATAGCCGCGCCAGCGCTGTTTCACGCGAGAACGGGCGTAGGCGGCTTTCACAGTGGGGCCCACGTTTGAGAAACACGACGTGTTCGACGCTGGCGCCCGTGGCGCGGGAGATATGCGGCACGTCGTGGGCGGCGTCCAGTTCGATGCCGGTCTTGCCGTTGCGGCAGGCGGCGGGGATGCGGCCGGCGAGTTCTGGGAAGAGCTCGCGCGCGCCTTCTCGCAGGCGAAAGTGATGGCAATCGCCGATGGCGAAGCAGTCGGAGCGCGAGCGCACCAGATGGGCGCCGTCGTCGCAGATGTACGTCCAGCCGTCGCGCGCGCAGGCATAGGCCAGCGTGCTTTTGCCGGCGCAGGTTTCACCGCACAGGAGTACGCCCGCGCCGTTGAACTCGACAAGGGCGGCATGCACGGGGGCCAGGTGGGCATGCGTGAGCAGGGCGAGCGCGGCCGCTTCGAGGAAGTGGTAGCGGAACAAGGCTTGTTGCGCGACGAGGCCGGAAGTGAGCCATCCGAAGGCTTCGCTGCCCGCGAGGTCGCAAACGATGAGGTTGTGCGGGTCCGCGTTGATGGAGAGCAGGTGGGCGCGGGAGCGGAAAGTGGGGAGATCGTGACCCCTTCCTGACGGTCGGGGCTCAGTTTGGATGTCCATAACGAGAACGATGGGCGGGAGGTCGAAGGCCTGCTCGAAGCAGGACCAGCTTTGGCAAGCGGCCTCCAGCACCGCGGGCGAGTTGGTCTGCACGTCGCAGGGGAAGCCTAACGGGAAGTACCGTGCGCCGAGGGGAAGCGGCAGCCGGGCGCGCACGGGATCGCTATCATTTACCGTCACAAATCAGCAGGTTATTGCAAAAGTACGTGCCACCGCTACGGCATAAATCCGGTTTTACAAAACTACTACAGCTTTGCCACAGGTACCCGCTATAGAATCGAACTGTCCGATGCGGGTAGCGATCGTTCATTACTGGCTGCTGAACATGCGCGGCGGAGAGCGCGTCATCGAAGCGCTGTGCCGCATGTTTCCGAACGCCGATCTATTCACGCTGTTTTACGACCCCGCGCGGGTGTCGGCGGAAATTCGAGCGCATCGCGTGACCGCGTCATTTCTGCAGCCGTTGCGGCGCTGGTATCGCGAAACGCTGCCGTTGATGCCGATGGCGCTCGAGACGTTCGACCTACGCGAATACGACCTGGTGATCAGCAGTGAATCGGGGCCCGCGAAAGGCGTGCTGGCGCGTTCCGACGCGCTGCACGTGTGCTACTGCCACACGCCGATGCGCTATTTGTGGGAGCTTTATCCGGCGTACCGCAAGGAGTGGACCGCGCGAGCATGGAAACGCGCGCTCATGACGCCGGTCGCGAACTATCTGCGCGTTTGGGATTTCGCGTGTGCGGCGCGCGTCGATAGGTTTGTCGCCAACAGCGCGAATGTGCGGCGGCGGATTGAGCGTTGCTACCGGCGCGAGGCTACGGTGGTGCATCCGCCGGTGAATGTAGATTCGTTTTATTGGAAACCACCGGAAGATTATTACCTGATTGTTTCGGAACTGGTGCCGTATAAACGCATCGATTGCGCGGTGCGTGCTTTCACGGAGAGCGGACGGCGGCTGCGCGTCGTGGGCTCGGGCCCGGAATATAAACGCTTGCGCGCGCTGGCGGGGAAAAACGTCGAATTTTGCGGACACGTGGACGATGTCGAATTGCGCGAGTTATACGCGGGTTGCCGTGCGTTCGTCGCTCCGGGCGAGGAGGATTTCGGTATAACGACCGTGGAGGCGCTAGCGAGCGGCAAGCCCGTGATCGCGTATGGGCGCGGCGGATCGTGCGAAATTCTGGATACGGGCGCAACCTATGCGGGCGTGCTTTACCAGCCGCAGTCGGAGGACGGATTGCTGCGGGCGGTGAGCCGGTTCGAGCGCATCGAAGGAAGTTTTCATCCGGCCGATTTGCGGTCGCGCGCGCGGCGGTTTTCTCCGCAGGCATTCACGGCGGGCATGGGCGAGGCAATCGATGCGGCGGCGGCGGACCGGCCGGCGCACGCGACACGGGCCGGGTGAGGGGTGCGGAGGGCGCGTACGCGACGAGGCCGGTTGGAAAACGGCCGCAGGTTGGAAACCTGTTGAAAACCTGCCCCTGCCCCTCAGAGCAGCGGAGCCACAAACCTACAACTTGCAAATCGCAGCAGAGCGGACGAAGCGCAGGGTCGAAAACCCGTTAGGCGATCGTGCGTCGGCGGGCGAGGCGGGTCTGGAGTGGCCAACCCTTAACCCGGGCGTGGGCTACAAGGAACTGAGTCTCGCCAGTGAACCCGGGCATCGTGCGGCGGTGGACGAGGCGGGTTTGGAAACCCGCCGCAGGCTGAAAGCCTGCCCCACCTCGGAGCGTCGGCGCGGGGAAGTTCCTCAAAAGCGCCGGACGACCCTGGCGGGACGTCGCTACGAGCAGAAACTCAGCGAAAGCACCCGCTGAAAAGAAAGAAGTTAGGTCTGAGTTTCTGGAGAGACCTGCCGCAGGCGTGGACGCCTGCCCCACGGCGCTAATACAGTGCTCAATTGCGGCGGCGCGGTTCCGGGAGCGCCAGTTCCGCTGCCTGTCCGATCCAGATGGCTTTGGCGCGCACGAGAAACATGCCCGTGTAAATGTCTCGGCGTTCCCATTTGAGCGGCTCATGGAGCACGTAGTCATCGGCGATATACAGATAGCGGGACGACGCTCGCAGCCATCGGAACGCGGCGCTGCCGCCGTCCTCCAGCACGTAGAGGTGCTCGGCGGAAATATCGCTCGCGCCGCCCGTGAAAGCTTCGAGCACGGCAAAGTCGCATTGGCCCAAGGTCGCAGCCATGTGCGCGTGCGGGGCGATGCGGACGCCAACGAGGTTTCGTCTGCCGGTCCAACTGCGGTTGGGCGCCTGGATGGTGAGCGTGGCTCCCGCGCCGCGGAAGCGATGCCCGGGTCCGACGAAGCAGTCCAGGACAGTTAGAGGGCAGGTATATGCGGGGGCGCCGCGGGTGCGTAAATGACCGCGGAGTTCCGCCTCGCTGAAGAGGTGAAGCATATCCCAATTAAGGATGTTTAATACGAAATCAGCCGACTCCGCTGAGAGACAGCGGGCACCTTTCAGCACGTTATGTATGTGAGGCTGCGAGATGCCCAGCATCCGCGCAAAGCCCCGCTCCGTAATCTCGCCGTTGCGGACGCGAGCCCGAAGTTGCTCGCAGAGGCGATGTTGAGATTCCGAGAAATTCATTTATCGCCTTTCTCTCCAAGTAGTTAGTAGTGCATTTGAATGCCGGGCGGCCAGGGCCGCCGAAGCTTTCGTCCGCCGCTGGCGGGCGGTTTGGAGAGAGCCATGCTTGTCAACATAGTCTCCGCGGGATACGCGTTCGCGGCTGCGGCCGCCAACACGTCACATCCACTATTTCATCTGCTTTCGACAAACCCAGGCGTATTTCCCGTTGGAATAGGCCTGCCTAAAACCGCCTCAGAAAGCAAAAGTTACCGTAGTATAAGGTAAAAACTTTAGTACGTCTAGTACGCGTGTAAGTAGATGATATCTAAGCTACATACATCTGCTCGCGGACGGGACGGCGGAAAGTATGAAAAAAAAGTGAGACTATTTTCGTTGACGGAATACTCCCCCGGACCTACTTTTAGAAAAAACGCGCTGCGCGGTTTTAGACAGCAGGCCAGACCGCAAGGCGCAAAACGATAAAAAAACAGAGGACGACACAGGAATGGACTGGACAAAATCAGATACGATCGCGCTGGCGGCGCCGAAGTGCGCTCAATGCCGCGGATTAGGTTTGCGCTGGGGCCGGAAGGGCGTTAACGAACCCTGCAACTGCGTGCTGCGCGGAATTTTTCGGGCCTGCTACGCCCGTTTTCGGTATTGCACCACCAAAGAGAAGCACATGAGCCGGACGAAATTGGAAATATTTCCGGGGAAAGGCGGACATCAAGTGTGGGGCCGCAAGGACGAGGAGTTTGTCGCCGATTTCTGCCTGGTGAGCCGCCGGGCACTCGACGACGAAGAATATCGTCTGTTCAAGTACCACTTCCTGCTCGGCGCGGACTGGCGGCTGTGCTGCCGGAAGCTGAAGATCGACCGCGGAAACTTCTTCCACGCGGTGTACAGGGTAGAGGAGAAGCTGGGTAAGGTGTACCGCGAGCTGGAGCCGTACGGGCTGTATCCGCTCGATGAGTATTTCTTCGGCACTACGCGCGAAGCCGCGCCGCAGCCGGTTCAGAAGGCGAAGGTGGTTCCGATCCGTCCCCCGATGAGGCCCCGCACGGTGCTGCCGGAAACGAAAACGGCTTAACGTTTCGACTGAGGGCGGAGGGGCAGGAACGAAAACCGCGAGAAACCGATTGAAGATCGGCCGCAGGTTGAAAATCTGCCCCACCGGCTGTAACCCCGGCATGGGCAGCCAGCAAGATTGGCCGCCCCACGCGGAGTTGTTGTAAGACTTGACGGCGCTACTCGCGGTTACCCGATGCCGCGCGCAGCGCCGTTTTTCTTTTTCGAAGCAGCGCGAGACCGAGCAAGCCGAGGCCGACCAGGAGAATTGCGGCCGGCTCCGGAACGGGCTGGAACGCCATGCCGCCCACGAAATTCGACCCCGTCGTTCCCACCAGCATGGCGGCCCCGGTTGAGGGGTTGATGGTAAACAACTGCGCTACATCGCCATCACCGCCGAACAGAACGCCATCCGGGCGCACGGCGAGCGCGCCGAAGAACGTCGCGGTGTTCACCGCGGTCCCGATCAAGGCGCCGGTTGCGGGATTGAGGACCTGCAGCCGCGGATTAATAGGACCCATGCCCGCGAAATCGGCCGCGGATTCATACAGCGTGCCGTCCGGAGCGAACGCAATAGTCCCGAAGAACTGCAGCGGCGGGCCGATCGCAGTTGCAACGCCGGTGGTCTTGTCGACGGTGTAGAGTTGTCCGGGCGGAACGGCTCCGTTCGGTGACGATACGGCGTATAAGATCCCCGTCCCCGGTTGAATGGCGATATCAGAAACTCCGACGTTCGCTCCGCCGGATGTGACGGTGACAGTGCTGAGCAACGCGCCGGTGAGCGGATCGACGCGTATGAGATCGCTCGGCATTTGCGGGGGCGGCGGCGGAAACGGCGCTCCCCCGGTGGTTGAGGCGAACAGATCGCCCGTTAGGTCGAAAGCCAGGCCGGTAATGCGGCTGACTCCGGACGGCGTACCGATGACCGATATGGCGCCCGTGGACTGATTAATGGTGACCAGCGCACCGTCGTTTGTGGAGGGAACGGGCGAGCCGGTCCCGTGTCCTCCTAAACCTCCATACAGCACTGTCGCGCCTGCGCCGGGCAATAGCAGGGCAGCAACGCTCAACACACTTAGAATGGTTCGCATTCTTGTCCTCCGCTTTGCATGGTAGGAAGACCGAACGCCAGAGCGCAATGGTTCTGCCTGAAGAGCCGGCACTATAACCGTTAGCGGCGCGGTTCGAAGAAGTCTTTCAGCAGCGCGGTGCATTCGGCGGCGCGCACGCCCTCGATGATTTCGAGGCGGTGGTTTAGCAGATCCGAGTCTGCAACACGGAACTTGCTGCGCACGCCGCCGAAGCGCAGATCGCGTGCGCCGAAGACGAGGCGGTGGACGCGCGCGTTGACGAGCGCGCCTGCACACATGACGCAGGGTTCGAGCGTTACGTATAGAGCCGCGTCGCTCAGCCGGTAATTGCCGAGTGACTGCGCGGCCTCGCGTAGACAGAGGATTTCGGCGTGCGCGGTAGGATCGGTGCGCGCGATGGGGCTGTTGTGGGCGCGCGCGAACTCGCGGCCTGCATACACGAGCACTGCGCCGACCGGGACTTCTCCGGTGCGAGCTGCCTGGCGCGCTTCGGCGAGCGCGATGGCCATCCAATCATCGTCATTCATGGAACTTTTACGATGAAATCACCGTAGCGCAATGAGGACGTGATGGCCGGGCCCTCGCCGGAGGTCCTGATACTCTTAAGGTAGATAGACAACAATATGTTCCGGTATCTGCCGTTGGTGTTCAAAAACGCGCTACGGAACCGCCGCCGCAGCGTTCTAACCGTGGGCAGTATCGGCGTGTCGCTCTGCCTGTTGGGCGTCATGATGGCGCTCTACCGCGTGATGTTTTTGGCAGGGCCGCAAACTCCGGCGCAGGCCAAGCGGGCGGTGGTTCATCATCGCGTGTCGATTACGCAGCCGCTGCCGATGTCCTACGAGCAGCAGATTGCGGCGGTTCATGGGGTGGCGGGCATCACAACGTGGCAGTGGTTTGGAGGCCGTTATAAAGATGACCGCGACCAGCGCAACTTCTTCGCGCAGTTTGCGGTCGACCCGGGCGCGATTCCTACCGTGCTGCCGGAAGTCAGCATGCCGCAGGACGAGATGAAAGCGTTTCAGACGGAGCGCACGGCCTGCATCGTGGGCAGGTCGCTGGCAGATAAGTTCGGCTGGAAAGTGGGCGACCGCATCACGATTCTGGGCGACATCTTTCCGGTTGATCTCGAATTCAAGATCGCGGGCATCTTTACGAATCCCGACAACGAAGACGTTCTATTCTTCAATCGCGAGTATCTGCGCCAGGCGCTGATTGCGAAGAATACCGGGCAGTCGCTCGGGATGGCGGATACCAGCGGGGCGTATCTGCTAATTGCAGACAGTCCCGCTGACGTTTCGGGCATCTCACAAGCGATCGATAAGATGTACGACAATTCGCCCGCTCCGACCAAGACGGAGTCGGAACAGGCCTTTGCGCTGAGTTTCGCGAGCATGTTGGGGAATTTGAAACTGTTCCTGGCCGCGATTGCGTGCGCGATTACGTTCACGATTTTATTGGTGTGCGCGAATACGATTTCGATGTCGGTGCGCGAGCGTGTCCGCGAGGTGGGCATATTAAAGACGTTAGGGTACACGCGCGGGACGATACTCGGACTCATTCTCGGCGAGGCAGCGGTGATATCGCTCATCGGCGGCGCCGTCGGCCTGCTGCTCGCTTCCGGCTTATGCATGCTGGTCCGGCAGGGCCCGGCATTCATCGCGGGCATTAAAACCCTGGCGCTGACGCCGGATGTTATAGGTGTATCGCTGGCCGTGGCAGTGTTCATCGGAGTAGCGAGTTCGTTCGCGCCGGCATGGAACGCGTCGCGGACGACGATTCTCGACGCGCTGCGCTATAGCGGGTAGAACATGGCCATACCGATCGCATACAACCTGCGAAATCTCACGGTCCGGAAGACGACTACGTTGATGACGGCGCTGGGCGTGGCATTGACGGTGGCGGTGCTGGTATCGGTGCTGGCGCTGGTGGGCGGCCTGCGCCGGGCTTTTGCGTCGACGGGGAGTCCGGTCAATATCGTCGTGCTGCGCAAAGGCTCGACGTCGGAGTTGAGCAGCGCGATGACGCGCGAAATTTTTCAGGACATGAAAGTCAAGCCGGGCATCGCGCGCGACCCCGCTTCGGGCGAACCGCTCGCGTCCCTCGAGATCGTGACGGTCATTAACTTACCGAGCACTGATAATCCGAGCGGATTCAACATCAACGTGCGCGGCCTTTTGCCGATCGGCGAAAAGCTGCGTGACGGGGTAACGATCTCGCAGGGCCGCTGGTTCCGCCCGGGGCAGCGCGAGATCGTAGTTGGGAAATCGATCGCGGAGCGGCATCCGGCCGCGCAACTAGGCAAACAACTGCGCTTCGGGCGCGGCTGGTGGGCGGTGGTAGGCATCATGGACGCGGGGCATTCGGCCGTGAACAGCGAGATCTGGGGCGATCTGAATCAGGTCAGCTCCGATTTCAACCGCAGCGACGGGCTGAGCTCGGTGCTGGTGCGCGCGCAGGACGCCGTCAGCGTGCAGCCGCTGATCAATTCCTTGAGCTCGGACCAGCGGCTTAAAGTGGATGCGATCAGCGAGCGCGAGTATTATGACCGGCAGACCGCGAGCGGGCTGGTGCTGGAAACCGTGGGCATTTTTATCGCGTGCATTATGGCGATCGGGAGCAGCTTCGCGGCCATGAACACGATGTATGCGGCGGTGGCGCGGCGCGCGCGGGAGGTCGGCACTTTGCGCGTGCTGGGATTTTCGCGCGGCAGCATTCTGTTCAGCTTCTTTATCGAATCGGTGCTGTTGTCGGCGATTGGCGGTGTGCTGGGCTGCCTGCTGGTGCTGCCGCTGAACGACGTTACGACCGGAATCACCAGCTTTTTTACGTTCAGCGAAATTGCGTTCAGTTTCCATGTCGGGACGGAAGCGATCGCGATCGGGATCGCCTTCGCTATTGTGATGGGCGCGCTGGGCGGCTTGTTCCCGGCGCGAATGGCGGCCAAGAAGGAGATATTGACCGCGCTGCGTGAAGTGTAGCGGGGATATTACCGTGGGCGTTACCAACGAACCGGATGTCGGGATGGACGATTTAAAGAGTCTGCATATCGACCGTTCGCGCAAGCGCGGCGGCGAGCCTTCGCCGTGGGCGGTGCGCTGGATCGTTGGGGGCGTACTGCTATTTCTGTTTCTCGGGGCGGGGCGCTTCATCTATGCCAAGCTGACGGCCGCGACGGAAGTGGACACGGCGCGCGCCCAGGCAACCACGATCGGTGGCGAGGCGGCGGCCGAGGGCAACGTCATTCTCAACGCCACCGGCTACATCATCGCGGCGCACAAGATCGAACTGGCGTCGAAAGTGAACGGCAAGGTCGCCTGGATCGGCGTCGAGAAAGGCGATCGGGTACGGAACGGGCAGGTGCTGGTGCGATTGGAGGATCAGGAGTATCGCGCCCATGTAGTGCAATCGCAGGGAAATCTGGCGATGCTGCAGGCGCGGTTGCTGGAGGCGCAGCACGGTTCGCGGCCGGAAGAAATTGCGAAGGCCAAAGCGGATCTGGAGCAGGCCCGCGCGGATCTCGAGAACGCGCAAATCACGCTGCAGCGCACTCGCAATCTGGTGCGCGACGGCGTGCTCGCGAAACAGAACCTGGACGACGCGCAGGCGCGCTACGACGGGCAGGCCGCGAAAGTAGCGTCGCTGGACCACACCTATCAATTGGTGAAGCTGGGACCACGCGCAGAAGAGATTGCGGCCGATAAGGCGCAGGTGGAGCAGGCACGCGGCGCGCTCGACTTCGATCAGACCCAGCTTGAGAACACGGTGATTCGCGCTCCGATCGACGGAACGATTCTGGAGCGCAACGTCGAGATCGGCGAGTTCGTGACTACCGGTTTTGTGGGCGACAAGGGCGCCAAGGGTTATGTCGTGTCGATGGCGAATCTGAACGACCTCCAGGCGGAACTGGACATCAACCAGAACGATTTCGGCAAGCTGTCGCCGCGGCAACCGGGCGTCATTACGACCGACGCGTATCCCGACCGCAAATACCACGGCTACATCGAAGAGATTTCGCCGGAAGCAAATCGCCAGAAAGCGACCGTGCAGGTGAAGGTAAAGGTCGAAAATCCTGACGGGTATCTGCGGCCGGAGATGAACGCGACGGTCGCATTTTATCAGCCGCAAACGGGCGCGAAGAACACGCGAGCTGAAACGGTAGTGACGGTACCGCCGGGGGCGATTCGTGACGGCGCGGTGTTCATCGTGTATGACGGGCGCGCGGTGCGGCGGGCGGTAAAGACGGGTGCGACCACGGCGCGAGGTGTGCGTGTGGAATCGGGGCTGATCGGCGGCGAGGATGTCATTGTCAATCCGCCCGCGGATTTGAAAGACGGGCAGCGCGTCAAGCCCAAAAAGGTTTAGCATCGACGAAAGGTCCACGGAATGGCCGAGACGATAATTCAAACCAGGCACTTGACGAAAGAGTATGTCCGCGACGAGTTTCATGTCATCGCGCTGAAGGACGTCAGCGTCGATATCGCGAAGGGCGAGTTTGTTGCGTTGATGGGACCGTCGGGCTCGGGTAAGTCGACGCTGCTGCATCTTATTGCCGCGATGGACCGCGCCAGCGATGGCGAGATTCGAGTGTTGGGCGAGGATTTGCGGAGCTTGAGCGATCGCGCGATCGCGCACTGGCGGAATGTACACGTCGGGTTTATCTTTCAGTCGTTCAACCTCATTCCGGTATTGAGCGCGCTTGAAAATGTCGAGTTGCCGCTGAAGCTCACGGGCTTGAAAAAGGCGGAGCGCTTTGAGCACGCGCGCACGGCGCTGAAGCTGGTCGGGCTCGCCGACCGGGAGAACCATTTGCCGCGGCAACTCTCGGGTGGCCAGGAGCAGCGTGTTGCGATTGCACGAGCCATCGTGACCGATCCGGACCTGATTCTTGCGGATGAGCCCACGGGCAACCTGGACGCAGGTTCCGCACAGGAAGTGCTGACGCTGCTCTCGCGCCTTAACAAGGAGTTCGGAAAGACCATCGTGATGGTCACGCACGATCCGCACGCGGCCAGCTTCGCGACGAAGATACGGCATCTCGAAAAAGGCGAGTTGCTTCCGGAAAATGTCACACCGGCGGACTGGGCCAGCACGGTGTCGGCGAGCCGATGAGCGCGGCTCCGCTTGACTCCAACCAAACGCCGCTGATTCCGCGGCGCGTGCTCTTCGGCAATCCTGAAAAGGCCTCGCCCGAGCTTTCGCCGGACGGCAAAATGCTTGCGTATCTCGCGCCGGATGAAGGCGTGCTGAACGTGTGGGTGCGCACGCTGGGCGCGAATGACGACCGGCCGGTCACGCGCGATCGCGTGCGCGGCATTCGCGACTACGTATGGCAGCCCGACAGCACGCATCTGCTTTACCTGCAGGACACCGGCGGCAACGAGAATTTTCATCTCTTTCAAACCAGCCTGGAAACGCGGGAGACGCGCGATCTTACGCCGTTCGAGGGCGTGCGCGCGCAGGTGGTCGCGATCGACCGGCTGCATCCGGAGGAGATGCTGGTGGCGTTGAACAAGCGCGATCCGCAGTTGTTCGATGTCTACCGCTTGAGCTTCGCGAGCGGAGAATTGACGCTCGACACGGAGAATCCCGGCGATGTTTCGGGCTGGACCGCGGACAATGCGCTCGAGGTGCGCGCGGCGGAAGCCGTGACTGAGGGCGGCTGGCAGGAGGTTCGCATTCGCGCGGACCGCAATTCGCCATGGCGCATGTTCCAGCGCTGGGGGCCCGATGAAGCGATGGGCGGTGTGGCGGCGTTCACGCCCGCGAACGATGCCGTATATCTGCTGACCAGCGTCGGGGCGAACACCGCGCGGCTGCTCGAAGTGAAGCTGTCTGACGGCGCATCGCGCGTCGTCGCGGAGGACCCGCATTATGACGTGGGCGGCGTGCTGGTGCATCCGACGCGCCGCGAGTTGCAGGCCGTCAGCTTTGTGCGCGCGCGAGTCGAGTGGCAACTGCTCGATCCGACGCTGCACGACGATTTCGACGTGATCGGGCACGGGCGCGACGCGGATTTCGGCATCAGCAGCCGCGATGTGGCGGACACGACGTGGGTCGTGCTGTACCGGTCCGACGATGCATCGCCCGCGTATTATCTATACGACCGTGCAAAACGCAGCTTGTCATTTCTGTTTGCGGTGCAGCCTGAGATCGATCAATACCGCCTCGCAAAAATGCAACCGATCCGATATGCCGCGCGCGACGGATTGTCGATCGAGGGCTATCTCACGCTGCCGGTG
>JAICMB010000431.1 GCA_025929455.1 Bryobacteraceae bacterium
CTATCTCCAATACGCCGCTGCCCGCCTAGGTGCGTTTTCGAACATCACGTGGGATCTCGGCGATGACCTCGACTCTTTCCGCGATGAGAAATGGGCGCACGAAACCGGCACGCTGCTCGAAAGCTGGGACCCTTATCACCATCTCGCGACCAGCCATCCCGTCCATCGGGAGCATCAGGACCGCGCCTCCGCGTGGTTCGGATTCACGTCCATTCAGGACTGGTCGCGCAAACAGCACGCGCTGATGCTGGACGAGCGCGAGATACAAAAACGCACCGGACGCATCATTCCGCAAACGAACGAAGAGTACGGGTACGAGGATCACTATCCGCTGTGGGCGCCGCCTCCGCCCGGCGATTCCGCCGACACGCTGCGGCGCGTGGCATGGGACATCGCCATGGCCGGCGCGTATGGCACCGCGGGCGAGAGTGCACGCCGCGGAACGAATATCTGGCCCGACACGGGCGGCGGCTGGATGAACGGACGCGGGGACGACACCATGTTCATGCTGCGCGGCTATCAACACATGGTCGACTTCTTCACGAGCTTCGAATGGTGGAAGACCGAGCCGCACGACGAACTCGTAAATCAGGGTGCCTATTGTCTCGCGCAGCCGGGGCAAATTTACGTCGCCTATCTGCCTGCGGGCGGTGACGCCGCCATTCACCTCGCGCCGGGCTCTTATCGCGCGTCGTGGTTCGTACCGCTAACGGGCGAAAAGATTCCCATTGCTGAGCCCGCGCAAGGGCCGGTGTGGACGTCGCCGAAAGCGCCGGGCGTGCTCGACTACGCACTGCTGCTCACGCGCCGGTAGGGGTGGGACGGCCAGTCTTGCTGGCTGTCCTTCGCCGGCAAACGCAAAAAGCTGTTCCTAAATCCCGCGGCGCTACCATAAATCGATGGCGCAACCCACCGCACTAGCGCCGCCCAAAATCGGCGACACCGCTGAGCGGACGTTCAAAACACTGAGCGGCATTCCGCTCCAGCCCGCTTACACCGCCCAAGACCTCGCAGGCATGGAACCGCCGCCCCCTCCCGGCCAGTTCCCCTATACGCGCGGCATTCACGAAACGATGTACCGCGGCAGGCTGTGGACGATGCGCCAATTCTCCGGCTTCGCCACGCCGGAAGAAACCAACGCGCGATATCTCTACCTGTTATCGCAAGGGCAGACCGGGCTTTCCGTCGCGTTCGATTTGCCGACGCTGATGGGCTACGACGCTGACCACCCCGCCTCGCTCGGCGAAGTCGGCAAGTGCGGCGTTTCGATCTGCTCGCTCGAAGACATGGAGACCCTGTTCCGCGGTATTCCGCTGGCGGACGTCACAGTTTCCATGACCATCAACTCGCCCGCGCCGGTGCTGTGGGCGATGTACCTGGCCGTCGGCGAGCAGCAGGGCGCGGACTGGGCCACGCTGTCCGGCACGCTGCAGAATGACATTCTGAAAGAGTACATTGCGCAGAAGGAGTACATATTTCCTCCGCGGCCTTCGATGCGGCTGGTCACCGACGTCATCGAGTACGCGACGAAACACGTCCCCAAATTCAATCCCGTTTCGATCAGCGGATATCATATCCGGGAGGCGGGCTCGACCGCGGTGCAGGAACTCGCGTTCACGCTGCGCGACGGCGTCGAATATGTAGAATGGGCGCTCGCGCGCGGTCTCGCGGTGGACAGCTTCGCGCCGCGCCTGAGTTTTTTCTTCAACTCGCATAACGACTTTTTCGAGGAAATCGCCAAGTTCCGCGCCGCGCGCAAGATTTGGGCATACACGATGCGCGATCGCTTCGGCGCGCGCGACCCGCGCAGCATGAAACTGCGCACGCACGCCCAAACCGCGGGTTGCTCGCTCACCTGGCAACAGCCCTATAACAATGTCGTGCGCACCGCGCTACAGGCCCTGGCCGCGGTGCTGGGCGGAACGCAATCGCTGCACACCAATTCGCTCGACGAAGCCTACGCGCTACCGGGCGAACACGCCGTTACGCTCGCGCTGCGTACCCAGCAGGTGCTCGCATATGAGAGCGGGGTGCCCGACGTGCCCGACCCGCTCGGCGGCAGCTATTACGTCGAATGGCTCACTGCCGAAGTGGAGCGCCGCGCTAACGAATATATCCGCCGTATCGACGAAATGGGCGGCATGATCCCCGCCATCGAGCGCGGTTATCCGCAATCGGAAATCGCAAACGCGAGCTTCGAGTACCAACGCGAAATCGAAACCGGCGAGCAGAAGATTGTGGGCGTAAACGCATTTGCGGACGAGCAGGAGCAGGCTATTGAAATTCTGCAGATCGACGAATCCGCGCAGCAGCACCAGATCGAAAAGCTCGCCGCGTTGAAGCATCGCCGTGACAACGACGCCGTGAGGCACTCGCTCGATGCGCTGCGGCGCGCGGCCGAAGGCACGGAAAACACCATGCCCTACATCCTCGATTGCGTGCGCGCCTATGCCACGATCGGCGAGATTTGCGATGCGTTCCGCGACGTCTTCGGCCCCTACACGGAAACCAGCGTCCTCTAAACCTTTCGCTTCGCGCCCCACTGGAATACTCTGAAACTAGGCGGACGCGGCTTGCACCACCATTACGAACACTCCCGCGCGGGCAAGGCCCTGAAATGGTCCTTTGCCGTCACTCTGGCGTTTGTCGCGCTGGAGTTCTGGGCCGGTATTCGCGCCGAATCGCTGGCGCTCGTTTCCGATGCCGGACACAATTTCACTGACGCCCTCTCGCTCATTCTGGCCGTCATAGCGATTTACATTCAGAGCAAACCGCCCGACGAAACCAAAACGTATGGCTACCAGCGCGCCGGCGTGCTCGCCGCCTTCGTCAACGCGCTCACGCTGGTGGTGCTCGCCCTCTGGATTTTCTACGAAGCGGCCGTGCGGTTGACGGCGCCGCCGGCCGTGCAAACCGGGATCATGCTGGTCGTGGCCATCATTGCGCTGGCGGTGAATGGCGGCGTGATGCTCAGTCTGCATCGTGACAAGCACGACCTGAACGTGCGGGCGGCCTTCGTGCATATGTTGGGCGATGCGCTCAGCTCGATCGGCATTATTGCCGGCGCTTTGGTCATTCACGCGACGGGGTGGTTCTGGATCGACCCGGCGTTGTCTATCGCCATCGGGGCGTTAATTATCTGGACTGCCTGGGACATCATCAAGGAATGCCTGAACGTGCTGCTTGAGGGCCTGCCGCGCGGCATCACTCTTTCTTCCGTGGTGAGCGCGATGCAGGAGATTGATGGCGTCATCGACGTTCACGATCTGCACATCTGGACGCTGGGCACCCAGGCACACGCGCTGAGCTGTCATGTGCTGATCGACGATATGCCACCCTCGGCGAGCGAGTCCATCCTGCGCCGCATCAACGAAGTCCTGTGCGAGTTTCACATCCGTCACACCACGGTGCAGTTTGAGCACGCGCGCTGCGAACTGTCCGACGCCTCGTGCACGGTCCACTGGGGCCGTCCGCACGAAACCGGCGAGCGGCACCAGCACTGATCGAGGGCGCCGCGGCACGTCCTTGTTACCATTGGTTTAAACGTACATGCCCGTGTGCCGACGGTGACGCCCAGCGCAGCACAGCTCGATTCCGTTACGCAGATCGCGGAGTTCGCTTCTCTTCCGCTCGATTGCGGCGCTACGCTCGCACCCGTGCAGGTCGCCTATGAAACGTACGGCGAGCTGAATGCCGCGCGCACCAACGCCATTATGGTGCTGCATGCGTTCTCCGGCGACGCGCACGCGGCTGGCATCGCACCTGATACCGGACACCCCGGCTGGTGGGACAGCATGATCGGTCCCGGCAAGGCCTTCGACACCGACAGGTATTTTGTCCTGTGTTCAAACGTGCTGTCGGGCTGCCGCGGCACTACCGGCCC
>JAICMB010000015.1 GCA_025929455.1 Bryobacteraceae bacterium
AGCTAGTTCCGGATCGCGCGGCAGCGTGGCAGCGTTTCTGGACGCATCCGGTGCGCGCGGCCTGTTCGGGGCGGTCATCGATGGAGACCAGGTCCGCAATGGCAAGCCGCACCCGGACATCTACGAGCGCGCATTTGTACAACTAGGGCTGCCCGCGTGGGAGTGCGCCGCTGTGGAAGATGCCGTCGCGGGAATCGTGGCGGCGCGCGCCGCTGGGGCACGAACGATCGCTGTTTGCGGTACGTGTCCGGAAACGGAACTGCGCGACGCCGGCTCCGACGCGGTGGTCTATAGTCTTAGCGAATTGTTGCCGATATTTGGGATATGACGGTGCCGCAACAGTGTGCGCCGGCTGGCGCGGTGCCGTCCATCACGCGCGCCAACTGGCGCAAGTACGCCGGCGCGGCGATCGACCGCGAGCGTTGGACGGCGGTGGTCCCGGCGGCCGGGAAAGGCACGCGCCTTGGCTATCACCTGCCGAAAATCCTTTTTCCGGTGAACGGCAGGTCGATTTTGGAGTGGCTTATGCGGCTGCTGGAGCCGCGCTGTGAGTCCGTGATATTCGTTTTGTCACCGGAAGGCGCCGCGCCCGTCGAGGATGCCCTGCGAGGCCTCGCCCCGGGCCGCTACCGAATCGCGATTCAGGAGACCCCGCTAGGCATGGGCGATGCCGTCCAACGGGGCCTTGAATTGGCTACGTCGGAATATGTTGGGATCGTCTGGGGCGATCAGGTGGCGCTGCGGCCCTCGTCAGTGGAGGCGTGCTTGCGCTTGCAACAGAGTCCGCTCGCGCCGGCCGCGGTATGCCCGCTGCTCGTTCGCGAGCAGCCGTACATACATTTCGAGCGCGACGATGCGGGCCGCATCACCGCGCTAAAACAGGCGCGGGAAGGGGATGAGATGCCCGCGACCGGCAACAGCGATACCGGGCTATTTACGTTCCGGACCGCCGTTTTGAAAGATCTTTTCGAGCGCGCAGACACGATTCCGGGCGTAACGGGCCGGGCTACCAAAGAATCCAACTTCCTGCCGTTGATCGTGGAGGCCGCGCGGGAGCACTGTGTGCTCACCCCGGCGCTGGTTACACTCGAAGAGACTGTCGGCGTGAACTCCGCCTCCGATGCGGCAGCGATCGCGGATTTTCTGGGGAGCGCAGAGTATGGCGGCGATTGAGAACGCGGCCGGCGCGGCACGCGCGGAGAATGTGCGGGTGGCATCTGCCACCGAGCGCACGAGCATCAACGTCGTACTGTTCTCCGGCGGCAGCGGCACGCACACGATCACCGAGGCGCTGCGCAAACACCGCCAGATTTCACTGAAAATTCTGATTAACGCCTACGACGATGGGCATTCCACCGGACGCTTGCGGCGATTCATTCCGGGCATGCTGGGTCCGTCCGATGTACGCAAGAACATCAACCGGCTGATGCCTGCAAACGAGCGTAGCCAGCGCAGTCTGAAGGCCATTTCGGACTACCGGCTGCCCGTCGGCGTCGTGCGCCGGGACGCGCTCGCGATGCTCCGGCGCATCCTGGACGGGGACACCGCCCTGCTGCCGCCGCCCCTGAATGCCTCGCTGCCGCAGTTGACGGTTTGGCAAGGGGATCGCGTGGCGGCCTTTTTGAGCCGTTTTCTCGCTTATTTCGAGGAGCAGGAGAAGAACGGCCGCACGTTCGATTTCACCGATTGCGCGCTCGGCAATCTCCTGTTCGCGGGCTGCTATCTCGAAGAGGACCGCGATTTCAACCGCGCCATACGGGCCTTCAGCTGCTTTTACGAGGTGGATCCGGGTCTGCTGTTGAATGTCACCTCCGGGGAGAACCTGTTCCTGATCGCCGAAAAAGAAAACGGCGCGATGCTGCTCAACGAAGCCGATATCGTGGCGGTTCAGGATCCGGGCCGCATCCGCGATCTGTACCTCATTGACGAGACCACCTATCGCGCTCGCGTCGAACCGCGGGCCGCCGAACCGGTAGAGGATTGGCGCGATCTGATGCGGCGGGCCAACGTGGTCCCACCGGTGAACCCGGCCGCGGCACAGGCAATCGCCGAGGCGGACGTGATCATCTACGGGCCCGGAACGCAGCACTCGTCTTTATTCCCGTCGTACATGACGGCGGGTTTGGCGGAATGCATCGCGGCGAATACCCGCGCGGATAAAGTGTTCATCGCGAATATATACCGGGACGTCGACATCCAACAGGACGATGCCGGCGATATCGCTCGCAAATTCCTGTTCTTCCTCGGCCGCAAGGGCGGGTGTGAGGTAAAGTGGCGCGACGCGGTTTCGCACTTTTTCGTGCAGCAGCACACGGAGAGCGAACTGCCCGCGACGGGCGAGTACGTGCCGTTTGACGAGTCCACCTTTGAATTTCCGCTGGACACCGTCACGGCGCGCGATTGGGAAGCGCAGGAAGGGCGGCATTACGGCGCTTATGTTCTCGATGAGGTGCGCCAGATCGTTCAGTCGCGCATCGATATCGAACTCGAGCCGATGCATCACACGGTGTCCATCGTGGTTCCAGTGCTCAATGAGGAACGGACCATCGAAAGCGTGCTGAAGCGCTTAGTTGCTTTGGATTTTCAACCCTTCGGATTGAGCAAGGAAATTATCGTGGCCGACGGCGCCTCTACCGACAAAACCGTCGAAATCGCACGATCCGTCCGCGGCGTCAAGGTATTCAGCCTTCCGAAGAACCGCGGCCGCGGCGCCGCGATGCGCTTGGGCGTCGACAAAGCACGCGGCAATCTCATCATATTTTTCCCGGCTGACAACGAATACCGGCCCGAGGATCTCTCCACCGTGGTTGGCCCGCTAATGCAGTCCAATTTCAAAGCTGTGTTCGCCACCAGGATGACCAAGTGTACGGATCTGTCCAGCCACTTGAAGCAGATCTATGGCGGCAACCGCGGCCTGTATCTGCTCAGCAAATACGGCGGCATGCTGCTGAGTGTCATGACGCTGCTGCTGTACAACCGCTATGTGACGGACATGTTGAGTAGTGTCAAGGGATTCAACGCGAACCTGTTGCGGTCGCTCGATCTGAAATCAAACGGGCTGGATCTGGAATCGGAAATCGTCGCCAAGCTATCGCGGCGGCGTGAATTTCTGCTGGAAGTGCCGGTGGACTTCAAGGCACGCACGCGTGGCGAGGGCAAGAAGATAACGGGTGCGGACGGCGTGCGCGCGTTGCTCGCATTATTCCGGTTCCGGTTCCAACACCATTGATGCGAAAACTTTCCATAGTCATCCCTGCCTATAACGAAGGCGCGTTCATAGGCAAGTTACTCGACCAGGTGCTGGCGGTTCCGACAGAAAGCCTGGGTTTTGAAAAAGAAGTGATCGTGGTCGACGACGGATCCCGCGACAATACCGCGCAGGCGGCACGCGCGTTTCCCGACGTGCGGGTGCTGACGCAAGTCCCCAACCAAGGCAAAGGTCGCGCTGTCCGGCGCGGCATTTTGGAATCGACCGGCGATTGCATTTTGATTCAGGACGCCGATCTGGAGTACGACCCGCAAGACTATCTCGCGCTGCTGCGCGGCCTCGCACAGGGCGACGTTGTTTACGGCAGCCGCGTGCTAGGCCAGAAGCGAAAGCGCACAGGCCTGCTCGCGGGCAAGCACCCGGGCCAAGGACTGGGACCCTGGGTGGCCGGCATCGGGTTGACCTTGTGGACGGCCGCCATCTACGGACGCTGGATCACGGACACACTTACGGCGTACAAGCTGTACCCGGCGGACGTGGTCAAAAAAATGGAGCTGCGTACCAGCGGTTTCGAAACGGATCATGAGATTACAGCCAAGCTGATCCGTCAGGGACTACGGATCGTTGAAGTGCCCATCGAATACTACCCCCGCTCTCGCGACGAGGGCAAAAAGATCAAGGCCACGGACGGCCTCATTGCTTTATGGACGTTGCTGCGGTTCCGGTTCGCCGATTAGCGCCGCGCGCCAGCGTGTCGCGCTGGGCCGCGCCAGCCGTGCTGCTCGTGCTGCTCGCAGTCGTCTACGCCTGGACGATGCGCCCGGGGCACGATTGGGGCGGCGATTTCTCCGTGTACATCGCGGAGGCGCGCAACATCGTTTCGGGCGCGCCGTATTCGACCAGCGCATACGTAGTAACGCCCGAGTCCGCGGTACACATGCCCGCCGGGTATCCGCCGGCATTTCCGCTGCTGCTCGCGCCGCTGTACGCCGAGTTCGGCTTGGACTACGTGGTGTTCAAAGCCCTCGTCGGCGCGATGCTACTGCTGGCCTGCGGCATGTTCTATCTGGTCGGCCGCTTGCGAGGCCTACCGCCGCTTGGGAGCGCGGTGGCGGCCGGCATATTCGGGCTGAGCGGAGCGGCGCTCGTCATCAAGGAATCGGTCGTTTCCGACACCACCTATCTCTTTTTTAGCGGGGCGGCGTTGGCGCTCATCCTCCATGTTTACCGGCGCGGACTCGACAAAACGAAGCCGGTTTTGTCAGGTGCGGGTGCTGGCGCGCTGCTGCTCGCCTCCGATGCGTCGCGCGCGATCGGGCTTTCGCTGGTGTTGGCGTTCGCGCTTTATGAACTGTACAAGGCGCGCCGCATCCGCCTATTTCCGGTGACCGCCGGGGTTGTGTTCGTGGCCGGGTACGCGGCGATGGCGGCATTGGTGTACGATGCGCGCAGCTACGGAAACCAGTTCTGGTTCGACCCGCACGCGTACATCAGCAACGCGGAAGTCTACTTCAAGGCGACCGCGCAAATATGGGCCGCATCTCCCACACCGCTGCGCTATGCACTGGCGCTAGTCACGCTTGGGCTTGCGGCGCTCGGCTGGGCGCGCGCCGTACGCTCTAGGTTGAGCATAGTTGAAATCTACGCGGTGACGGCGCTCATACCGGTGCTGCTGTATACGGCGGGCGCGACGCCGCGCTATGTGCTGCCGCTGTTTCCGATCGCAACGATTTTTGCCGTGGAAGCCGTGCTCGCTATCGTTGGGCGTGTTCCAGCCGCGATGCGCCGTCCCGCGCTGGCCTCTTCGCTAACGGTCGCGGTGCTTGGTTGCGCACTCAACGTGCACGCGGCTCCGCGCGGTCCCGAACTCGAAGGCGTCTCGCGCCCCAGTTTCATCGCATTGTGCCAGTTCGTCGAGCATGATGCCACGCGCGGTCCCATCGTGTTCTTCAACCCGCGCGTGCTGGCGCTGTACACCAATCACGCCAGTGCCTGGTATCCATTTACGCGCGATCACGTGCAATTCCTGCGGTACTTGCGGCGAATACATGCGGCCTATGTCGCGGTGTACGCGAATGACGCGGACGACCGCGACTGGGTCGAGCCGCACGTGCGTGCCCTGGCAGCCGACTTCGTTCCCGTTTATCGCAACACGGAGTTCACCGTCTATCGCGTGCAATGACGCTCGCCGTCGCGCTCCGGCAGGGTACCCAGTTACTTGAGAACGCGCACGTAGCCGCGCCGCGCCTCACCGCCGAGGTGCTGCTCGCGCATGCGGTGCGGCGCGATCGCGTGTATCTGTACGCCCACTCCGATGAGGAACTCTCGCAGCTTGCCTGGATCCACTACGGCCGTTATTTGCACGAGCGCATCGGCGGCAAGCCGACGCAGTACATCACACGCCGCCAGGAGTTCTACGGCCGCGAGTTTCGGGTCACTTCGGACGTGCTCATCCCTCGCCCTGAAACCGAGCATGTCGTCGAAGCCGCGCTTGCACACATCACGCAAGGTTCTGTTGTCATCGATGCCGGTACCGGCTCGGGGGCGATCGCCATTACGCTGGCGCTCGAATCGCCCGCTCGGGTGTTCGGCACCGATATCTCCTCCGCCGCGCTGCACGTTGCTGCCGAAAATGCGCGCGCGCTGCATGCGGACGTTGGTCTAGTGCAATGCGATCTGCTGGCCGCTATAGCAGCCCAGAGCGCGGACGTGGTCGTCTCCAATCCGCCCTATGTCCCCGAGAACGAAGCGGCGGGCCTGCAGCGCGAGGTTCGTGAGTGGGAACCGCGCGTAGCGTTGTTTGCCGGCCCGCACGGCACCGAAATCTACGCGCGGCTGATCGCGGACGCCGCCCGCGTGCTGCGGCCCGGCGGCCGCCTCGTGCTGGAACTCGGATACAATTCGCTACAGCCCGTGCGCGACATGCTCGACAGCCGCTGGCTCGACGTGGACGCGCGCCCCGACCTGGCCGGTATCCCGCGCGCGCTGGTTGCCCGGCTATCTCCCGAGCCGCGATGAAAACCTTCTTCCATGTCGACATGGACGCCTTCTTCGTTTCCGTCGAAGAGCTGTTCGATTCGTCGCTGCGCGGCAAACCCGTAGTAGTCGGCGGCGCCCGAGATCAGCGCGGCGTGGTATCGGCCGCTTCTTACGCCGCGCGCCGGTTCGGTGTGCATTCCGCCATGCCGCTGCGCACCGCTGCCCGCCTCTGCCCGCAAGCGACGTTCGTCGACGGTCACCCGGAGCGCTACCGCGAATACTCCCGCCGGGTCTTCGAACTCCTGAAACGCTTTTCGCCGCAAGTGCGAATGGCTTCGGTCGACGAAGCGTATGTCGACGTCACAGGCACCGAACGCCTGCATGGCGCGCCGCTCGCCGCCGCCCACACGCTGCACGAAACCATGAAGCGCGACACCAGCCTCAACTGTTCCATCGGGATCGCGTCCGCGCGCATGGTCGCGAAAGTCGCTTCCGATCAAGCCAAGCCCAACGGCATTCTCTACGTGCTTCCCGGCGCGGAGGCGCGCTTCCTTGCTCCGCTAGATGTCCGCAAAATCCCCGGCGTCGGCAAAGTGACCGAAAAGCATCTGCATGAGTGCGGCATCCGCAAGGTGGGCGATCTCGCCGCGCTCGAGGAAGGGTTTCTCCTGGAGCGCTTCGGGCAGTGGGGCCTCGCGCTAGCCGGCAAGTCGCAGGGACTCGACGCCGGCAGCTGGTTCTCCGGCGAGGTGGGGGATTCCGCGCCGCAGAAATCCATCAGCCACGAGCACACCTTCGACACCGATACCGCCTCGGATGGGGAACTCGAAGCCACGCTGGCCCGCTTGTGCGAGATGGTAGGGCGCCGTCTGCGCGAACAGGGCGTCTGGGCGCGGATGGTACAACTGAAGCTGCGTTATTCGGATTTCTCTACCATCACGCGGGCGCACACGCTCGAATGCGCGACACAGCTCGACATGGACATCTTCCAGGAAGCGCGCGCGCTGCTGCGAAGGCACCGCAGTCCGGGCGCGGCCGTACGGCTGCTAGGCGTACATGCCTCAGGACTCGAAACCGCCGAGGGGCAACTCGATCTGCTACAAAACGAACGCACCGGCCGCCTGCAGCGGGCCCTGTCCGCTGCGGACCGCCTGCGGGACAAATATGGCGAAGATGCCGTTGCGCTCGCCGCCGGCATGCGGGGCCGCTTTCGCGAGCGCGTGCACGAGAATCCGGCGGGATTGCCGGGACGGCCAGGGAAAGCGGGACGTGAGGAATAAGCGGCTTGAAAAACGAAGCCAAGGGCCGGCCTTTGTCTTTATATAGTGCAGCGGCGCGGGCGTCCGGGGAGCGCAAACGAAAAAATAGCGGGGGAGAGACGTGCGCCACGTGCATTACCGAGCCTGGGCGGGCGAACACAGGGTCGAAAACTTCAACCGGGCGATGAAACCGCGCGAGCGGATCTTGGGCGGCACGCGGATAGGCAGCAAGACTGCCTGTCCCACTTAGCACGGACACAGATCACAACGAAAAAGGCCGCGTGCCCTTGCGGACCGCGGCCTTTGAACTGACGATTGGTCTTTCGCTTACCGGTCGGCCTGAATGCCGTTGGAACCGGCGGGCTGCTTGGTCGCTTTGGCTTTCTTGGCCTCCAGCGCTTTCTGCACCCACTCGTTGGCGGTCTTGATATCGGCTTCGTACTGGTCCTTGCTGTCGTCGAGGTCGGCGCGTTCGCGGATCAGCAGGTTCATATATGCCATCGCATCGTCGTAGTTCGGATCGATCGCGATCGCCTTCTGCAGATTCTGAATACCATCCTCGATGATCGGCATGTACTCCGCCTTGAGCTGCTCCTTCACCTTCTTGTCCTTGATAGGACCGGGCTCTTCAGGCTTCATGCCCAGCTCAGACTTTGCCTTTCCGAGAGCCGGATACCATTTCGCCCAGTCAATGACGGCCAGGCTGTAATAGGCCTCCTTGTTCTTTGGATCGACTTTGGCCAGCTTGACGTACCACGTGCGCGCCTCGTCCAGCTTTTTCAGCTTATCTTCCAGGTTGGGATAGCCCTGCGCCTGCTGATAGCTCAGCGAAGCCAGGTAGGCCAGCGCCAGCTTGTCGTTCGGATTCGTGTCGAGAACCTTCATGAACTCGTCGTGCGCGGCTTTGGCGTACTGCAGGTTCTCCGGCGAATCGGCGCCCGGAATGTACTGCACCATATAGGCGGTCGCCAGGTACAACCGCCCGTTGGTGTTACTCGGGTCAAGCTCGATCGCTTCCTTGAAATTCTCAACCGCGTCGCCGTACTTGGCGTTCTTAAACGCCTGCACGCCTTTGTTCAGATGGTCGCGGGACTTGAGTTTGGAGCACCCCGTGCCCGCCACGATGAGAGCACCGAGGCCCAGGCAAAGGGCGGTCGTCGTCAGGGTCTTGCGCATGGTTATTCGCCCGCCTCCACCTTCGGCGTCATCAATCCGACCTTGTCGATGCCGGCGCCGTGCGCGATGTCGATCACGCGGGCGACAGTCTGATACTCCAGGTTCGGATCGCCTTTGACGAAGATGACGTGCTCCGCGCGAGTCTTGAAGATCTCGACCAAGCGCTCGCCGAGATGCTGGACATCGGTCGGCTCCTGGTTGATCTTCATGCTCTTGTCCTTCTCGATCTGAACCACCACCGTGCGCTCGTCCTGCTGCTGCGGTTTCGTCTTGTCGGGCGGCTGCGGTGCGATCGCATCGAGCCCGTGCGGGGTCAGAGGCGTGATGACCATGAAAATGATCAGCAGCACCAGCAGCACGTCGATGAGCGGCGTTACGTTCATGTCGGCCATTGCCCCACTGCCGGGGCCACCCGTTGCCATTGCCATAGGAATTACTCCTTGAAAGTTCTCGTTAGCTCTTGTTTTCGTTCTGGGGCTGAGCGCTTTGGGGCATCTGCTCGGTCACCAGTCCGATGGCGTCCACACCGGCCGCGCGCAGATTGTCGACTACGTCCTCGACCTTCTCATAACGCGCCCGGGCGTCGGCCTTGATATAAACCGTCTTGTCGACCTTGCTCGTCAGAAGGTCCTTTACCTTGGGCGGCAATTGGTCCGCCGTGGTGCGCAGGTTTCCGGGGCTCAGAAAGATATTGCCGTCGCGCGTCACACCGACCACTACGGCATCTTCCTTCTCCTCATCCTGCATGGCGCGGGCATTGTGAGTACGGACCAGATCCACGCTGACGCCCTTGGTCAGCATGGGCGTGATGACCATAAAAATGATCAGCAGAACGAGCATGACGTCCACCATGGGAGTCACGTTGATGTCGGATACGGGAGGCGCCGCTGATTTCTTCTTCATTTAAATTCGCTCCTCGATTTAGCGGCGGGCCGGCGGACCTCATGGAACCCGGCCGAACCCACCGCTGAAATTCAACTCGCTTGGTGTCCTGCCGGCCTTACTTCGTCGCTCCGACGCGCTGCGACCGCTTCAGGAAGTAGTCGATCAGCTCGGAGCTGGAGTTGCCCATCTCCACGTCGAACGCGTCAACGCGTCCCGTGAAGTAGTTGAACGCCCAGACGGCCGGAATTGCCACGAACAGACCGACGGCGGTCGTGACCAGGGCTTCCGAAATACCGCCGGCGACGGCTCCGAGACCGGTAGACTTCTCAGTCGAGATGCCCTTGAACGCGTTGATGATGCCGACGACCGTACCGAACAGACCGACGAACGGCGCGGTCGAACCGATCGTAGCCAGCGTGCTGACGCCGCGCTTCAGCTCGGCATGCACAATCGCTTCCGCCCGCTCCAGAGCGCGGCGGCTGGCGTCAATCTGCTCACCCGGGATCTCGGTGCTGAGCTGGTGCGCACGGAACTCCTGCAGACCAGCGACTACAACTTTAGCCAGGTGGCTCTTGTTGTAGCGGTCGGCAATTTTGACGGCCTCATCCAGCTTGCCTTCACGCAGCGCGCCGGCCACCGCCGGAGCAAACGCACGCGACTGCTTGCGGGCGGCTTGAAAGGCCAGGAAACGATCGATCATGACGCCGATCGACCAGGCCGACATAAAGAAAAGGACGATAACCACGGCGCGGGCGAGCCAGCTCATCTGGCCCCACATGGCGCGCGGGTCGAAACTGATGGCGGGCTGATCCTGTAACAGGAACATATATGCCCAGACTTGCAATTGAAGCAACATTCGTATTCTCCTGCGAGTTGAACTGAAATTTTCGGACAGCGGGGGACGGAGCGCATGGCCCGCCGTTCCCCTGGTTGCCGCTAATCAGGCTGAAGATAAATCCGGCCCGGTGGGGGCACGCCCAAAAGGCGCAGCAGCAGCCCCCGAAAATCGTTGGTCTCGCGGTAGCTATCCCGCCAACGTGAAGTTCACGTCGATGGTCGTCACCACTTCTACGGGCTCGCCGTTCAGCAGCGTCGGCTTGTACTGCCACTGAATGACAGCCTGCCGCGCGGCCTCTACTAGCAGCGGATGGCCGCTGACGAGCTGCAAATTCTGAATCGTGCCGTCCTTGCCGATGATCGCCTGGAACCGTACCGTGCCCTGCACACGCGCCTGCTTGGCGAGCGGCGGATACTGCGGAACCACCTTGCGGATCAGATTGGCCGCCTGCACCTGGCCGCCGACACGGATCCGCGAGGGGACCGCCTTCGGCTTCGGCGGTGGCGGAGGCGGTGGCGCCGCGGTCGGCACGGAGCCGATGATGCCGCCGATCACGCCGCCCGGCGTGCCGCCCGGAACTCCACCCGGGACTCCGCCCACCACACCGCTGGTCGGCGGCGGCTGCTCTTCTTCCTTAATCATGGCGATCTCTTTCGGGATCTGTTTGGGCGCCATCAGCTTGCCGGCATCGAACTGCCGCGGGATCACCTTGACCACCTTCGGGGGAGCCGGCGGGGGCGGCGGCGGCGGTGGTGGAGGGGGTGGCGGCGCGGTCAGAAACGTGGTCAACTGCGCGCGCGGCAGTGTGTCGGTGTAAATCAGTGGGATCAGAATCAGCACGCCGATTGCGATGAGCTCAGCTACGAACGTCACCGCTACGGTCCAGGGCTTTCGGGTCCTGCCTACCCCGTCAACAAACGTCTGCTCGAACATGTTTTCTACCTTCCGTCAAAATAGCCGGGCCGTGTAACACGCCCGCGCGGTTCTACTTTACCTTCGCGGTCCCCCGGCGCATGCTCGCCGAAGCGGCGCCGGCGGGGACGGGAATGGCTTTCTTCTTGCGGCTCTCCAGGTAATTCTGCCAGAAAATCAGTATCGGACTGGCGATGAAGATTGAGGAGTAGGTGCCTACGATGATGCCAACTACCAATGCGAAGGAAAATCCGTTCAAGACCTGACCGCCGAAGAGGAACAACGCCAGCGCCGTCAGAAACGTTAAGCCTGACGTTAGGACGGTTCTGCTCAGCGTCTGGTTTACACTCTTGTTGATCACGCTTTCGAGCGGCTCGCGGCGGAGTAATTTCAGGTTTTCGCGAACACGGTCGAACACCACAATGGTGTCATTCATGGAGTAGCCAATCAGCGTCAATAACGCCGCTACTGCGGTCAGTGTGATTTCCTTATTGAATATCGAGAAGAGGCCGATGGTGATGATGGTGTCGTGGAAAACTGCGACCACCGCGGCCACGCCATAAATCCACTCAAAGCGGAACGCGATGTAGATCAGCATGCCGCCGAGCGCATAAAGAACTGCGAAGAGAGCTTTCAGTTGCAGGTCGTGGCCGATGGAGGGGCCCACGATTTGGGTGTCCTGAATGTGGAAGCCGGACGTGTACGTTTCCTGATTGAGAACTTTCATGACCTGCGGCGATACGCCGGGTACTGCGGAAACATCGCCGACACCGCGCAAAACGCCCTTGCTCTCGTTGTCGCGGTAATTGACGATGCCGTGTGCCAAGTCATTGATTTGCGTATCGTTCAGGGCCACGCCCGCCGAGGCCAGCGGACCGCGGATACGATTTGCCAGCGCGGCCCAACCGGTATTGTTCAAATCGAGCTTGCCGCTGGAGGGCTGGCCAAACGCCCGATCGAGGCTGGACACGATAATATTGCGTGCCTGACTCAGCGCTTCATCGGTGTTCACTTCCGTGCCGATGATGTCGTCGTTCGTTCCGGTCACTTCCTGCACCTGCACCGGCATCTTGCCTGAGAGCGCCGCGCGCACCTTCTCCACCGGCGGTCTTTGTACAAACCGGACTGTCACCAGCGCGCCGCCTTTGAAATCGATGCCGAACTCCGGGCCGCCCTTGAGAAACAAGCTCACCAGCCCGGCAGCCGTAAGCACCAGCGACAGAATGATGAAGGGCCACTTCTTGCCCAGGAAGTCGAAATTAGTGTCTCTGAATAATTCCATGCAGCTTGCGCAGCCGGCATTTGCTAGCTATAGACACCGGCGCTTTCCTATTTGTTCCCGAACTTCAAACCTGCTTCCGCGCTCTGTTCAGTACTAAGGGTTCCAGAACACCCGCGCGGAAAAATCCTAGATGCTGAGCTCTCGCAGGGCTTTCCTGCCGGACAGCTCCCAATCGAAAATGGTCTTCGAAACGAATACGGCGGTGAACAGGTTCGCCACCAGGCCGATCACCAGCGTCACGGCGAAACCTTTCACCGGGCCGGTACCGAAAATAAACAGGAACAAGCACGATACCACAGTGGTGACGTGGGTATCGATGATGGTCAGGAAGGCTTTCGAGAAGCCCGCGTCCACGGCCGCGATCACCGCCTTGCCGGCGTGTAGTTCCTCGCGGATGCGCTCGAAGATCAGCACGTTCGAGTCGACCGCCATACCAATAGTCAAGATGACGCCCGCAATACCGGGCAGCGTTAACGTGGCATTAAAGTAGGCCAGCGCGGCAATCAGAATCACCGCGTTCAGGATCAGCGCCAGGGTGGCGTTGATGCCCGCACGTTTGTAATAGAACAGCATCACCAGCACCACCGCGACCAGTCCGATAATGCCGGCGTGGAAACCCTCGCGTATAGAGTCCGCGCCGAGCGACGGGCCGACGGTGCGCTCTTCCTGGTACTTGATGCCCGCCGGCAACGAACCGGCATTGAGGTTCAGCGCGAGGTCGGAAGCTTCTTCCTGACCTGCCGCGCCCGTAATGCGGCCGCTATCGCGAATGGTGCTCTGAATCGTAGGCACGCTGATGGCCTGCCCATCTACGACGATGGCGGCGCGGTTGCCGATGTTCTTGCTGGTATAAGCTTCAAAGTGCTTCGCGGCGTCCTGGTTGAGGACAAAATCGGTCTCCCACGCTCCCGCTTCGCCTTGCGAAGCGTGCGCGTTGCGGATGTCGGTGCCGCGCACCACGGGGGTGCGGTTCACCAGCCACCACTGCTGGCCGCCCTGACCGCGCGCGACGGACGGAACCAGTTTGGTATTCAGCGGCATGACGCCGGCGTACTTGGCAAGCGCGTCTTCGCGGGTCGGGAACGGACCGTCTTTCACTTCGTCCCACTCGAGCACGGCCTGCGTTTTCAGAATGTCTTTTACGCGTCCCGGATCATCCACGCCCGGCAATTGCACCAGCAACTGCGCGGACTGACCGCTGCGGCCGGTCGGCTGTACCGACGTTTCCGCGAGACCGAGGCCGTTGATCTTGCGCTCAATCGTGTGCATGGTCTGCGTGATCGTGTCCTGCACCGTCTGCAGCGCCACGGTCTGCTTGATGTTCATGCGGTAGTCGGTCCCGTTTACCGCCGTCAGCACCCAGTCGTTGCTGAAGTTGTCGTTGATGACGCGCCGGAAGTCGCCCACCTGCGTGGAGGGAATTCCTTTGATGTCGATCTGTATCTTGTCGGCGTCTTCGACGCGGTCAGGATCGTTGCGCGTGAGCGTGCCGGCCGCGATGTTGGCCTTGGCGAGCTGCTCTTTCATCTGCTCGATGGTGTTGTCGGCCAGCGCCTTGAAGGCATCCTGCACCTGCACCTGCATCACGAGCTGCGTGCCGCCCTTCAGGTCGAGACCCAGCCGGATGTTGCGGCTGAAATTGTCTTTGACCTGCTGCCAGCTGGTGGGGATTCCGACGATGCCGTAAAGACACGCCACAATGACGGCAATGATGAAAATTGCCTTGATCCTGAGATTCTGTTGCATGTGCGTCTAACGTGGGCCGCCGCGCGCTAACCCTTTTTCTCCTCTTTCACCAGACCGGATACGGAGCTGCGCGCGACCTGGAGTTTTACGTTGTCGGGCTTCACTCGTAGGATGAGCGTATCGTCGCCATTGATGCCGACAATTGTTCCTACAATACCGCCGCTGGTCAGGACGATGTTCCCGTTCTGCAGTTCCTTGAGCATGTGCGCCTGCTGTTTCTTCTGGCGCTGCATGGGCATCATCACGAGAAAGTAGAAGATGCCGACGATCAGAATCAGAGGCAGAAACGCGGCGAAGGCGTTGGGGGTCGCCTGTTCCAGTAGGTATGCGAAGAACGTCATCTGGCCTGCGTCAAATATTCTGCTAATCGGGAAAAGCAACAGGGTACTGCCAGGGAGAATTGGAGGCTTAAATTCATTTTAAGCCAGTGCTGTTCTCCGCGTCAAAGGGGCGGCCGCAATTTCCGGCCCACCGGCAGAAATCTCCCAAGCAGTATAGGCTCCCGCATTTAGGGCGTGCTGTCAAGGCGGCGGGATGGCGAAGTGCGGGATACTCGAGGCCGCCCGCCGGCGTGGCCGCCCTTGTTGATACGAATATCCTCGTCTACAGATACGATAAACGGTTCCCCGATAAACAACGAGTCGCAACGGAGATACTCCGGCGCGGCATTGCCGACGAGTCGGTGTGCGTGCCCCACCAGGCGATTCTCGAGTTTCTATCGGCAGTCACACGCCCCATTCACGGCCGCGCCATACTCCAACTCACCGATGCCCTGCGCGAAGCCGAAGAGTTCTTGACCGAATTTAAGGTCCTCTACCCGACCGAGCCGATTCTGCGAAACGCGATGCGGGCGTGTGCTGCATACCAGTTGAGTTGGGGCGATGCACACCTCTGAGCGTATGCGGAACACTACTTGCAAAACGTCCCGGCCGCTACCATCCTTCACATGCCTGAGCAAAACGAAGTCGCGGTTCGACGGGCGTCCAGCGGCGATCTGGACGCGATCTTTCCGTTGTTCGACGCCTACCGCCAGTTCTATCGCCAACCGCGCGACCCCGCTCTCGCGCGCCGGTTTCTGCGCGAGCGTTTCGAATACGGTGACTCCGTGATTTTCATAGCAGAGGGGAGCGGAGTCGACGCCCTGGGATTCGCGCAGTTGTATCCCAGTCTCTCGTCGGTTTCGGCCGCCCGCATCTTCGTTTTGAACGACCTGTTTGTGCGCCCGGAGGCGCGCCGGTACGGTGTGGGCGCGCAACTGCTTTCTGCCGCGGCAGCATTCGGCCAAGCCGCCGGAGCGGTGCGTCTGACGTTGTCCACCGAAGTGACAAATGCGGCTGCGCAGGCCCTCTACGAACGTCACGGCTGGAAGCGGCAGACCGATTTTTATGTTTACGAACTCGCGCTATCCGCCCGCGGCGTCGGGCAATGATGGTTCCTGCTCCTGCCGCGCTCTGCGCCACTCCGCAAACCGCCCCTCGATGATCGCTTGCCGCATGGCGCGCATGGTGTCCAGGTAAAACCGAATGTTGTGCCAGGTCGCGAGCGTCGAGTACAGCATCTCGCCCGCCAGGAACAGGTGCCGCAAGTAGGCCCGCGAAAAGGTGCGGCAGGTGTAGCATCCGCAGGCGGCATCCACCGGCCGCCCGTCGTCTCGATAGCGCGCCTGTTTAATAATCACGCGCCCGTCACTAGTGAACAGATAACCGTTCCGCGCATTACGCGACGGCAGCACGCAATCCATCATGTCGACGCCGCGCGCCACGTAATCCGGCAACTCCGCGGGCATGCCCACGCCCATGACGTAGCGCGGTTTGGAGAACGGCAGCAGAGGCGCCGTAACGGCCGCCATCTCAAGACTCACGTCGCGCGGTTCACCGACGGAAAGGCCACCGATCGCGTAGCCCGGCGCGTCCAAGTCCACCAGTTCCGCCGCGCACTCGGCGCGCAGGTCCGCGTACATGGAGCCTTGCACGATCGGAAACAGCGCGCCCGTGCGGATGCCGCTCGCCTGCTCGGTGCGCTCGCGCGTCGCGCGCCAGTGCTCCACGCCTGCACGCGCCCAGCGCACCGTGCGCTGCATCGCCGTGCACGCTTCTTCGTGCGTGGCCGGATACGCCAGGCACTCATCGAGCACCATCATGATGTCGCTGCCGAACGCCATCTGCACATCGACGGTCGACTCCGGCGTGAACAGGTGCGCATCGCCGTTCAGGTGCGAGCGGAACAGCACGCCCTGTTCGGTGACCTTGCGGAGGTTTGAAAGACTGAAAACCTGAAATCCGCCGGAATCGGTCAAAATGGCGCGGTCCCAGCTCATGAAGCGGTGCAGCCCGCCAAGCGCCCGGATCAATTCGTGCCCGGGCCTAAGAAAAAG
>JAICMB010000316.1 GCA_025929455.1 Bryobacteraceae bacterium
GAGTAGCCGCGGCTCCCAAAGCTACAATGGGCGCGATGCCGCACCGCCTTACGCTGCTCGAAATGGCGGCACAGATCCGCGCTCGCAAGCTCTCGCCGGTCGAATTGGTGGATGCGCACCTACGCCATATTGAGCGTCACAACCCGCAACTGAACGCGTTCGTGCGAGTGCTGGCGGACAGCGCGCGCGAGGAAGCGCGCCGTGCGGAAGCGGCAATGACAAACGGCGGCGCTCTGCCGCCTCTGCACGGTATTCCGATCACGATCAAAGACAGCTTTGACATGGCGGGACTGCCAACCACGTGCGGCAGCCGCTTCTTCGAGAACCTGCGCGCGGCTTCCGATGCGACGGCGGTGCGGCGGTTCCGCGCGGCGGGCGCGATCCCGATCGGGAAGACCAACACACCCGAGTTCCTCATGAGCTATGAGACCGACAATAACGTGACGGGCCGGACTAACAATCCGTGGGCGCTCGACCGCACGCCCGGCGGATCGAGCGGCGGCGAGTCGGCGGCGATCTCGTCGTTCTGTTCCGCGGGCGGGATTGGCAGCGACGGCGGCGGCTCCGTGCGAGTGCCCGCGCATTTCTGCGGCATCGCGGGATTGAAGCCAACGCCGGGGCGGGTGCCTGCGACGGGCCACGTTCCTGAGATCAATCACCCCGGCGGATTGCTCGGCGTGGCGGGACCGCTGGCGCGCAACGCTCGCGATCTGCGCGCTGTGTTCGAGGCGCTCGCCGGACACGATCCGCAGGATCCGTTCTCCGCGCCGGTTCCGCTGCGCACGCCGGATGTGACGAACATTCGCATCGGCGTTATGCCGCGCTTCTACGATGTCCCCGTGCAGCAGGGGGTCAGTGATGCCGTCGCGCGCGCGGCGTCGCTGCTGAAGGATGCAGGCTTCGGCGTGGAGGAGTTTCGCCCGCAGGGACTGGAGCGCGCGCCCAACGTGTGGTGGTTCTTCTTCGGCGAACTGCCCGCGCGCATTACGCAAGAGCTCATAGCCGGGCGTGAGGATCAGGCGCACTGGACCGGCACCGAGTTTCTGAAGCGTGCGCTCGAAGAGGCCGAGCCGACGGCGCAAGCGGTGCTGAAGAACCTCGCGGTGCGCGACAAAATGCGCGCCGCCCTGCTTCGGCAGATGATAGACCTTCCGGTCCTGCTGTTGCCGGTGTGCGGCACCGCCGCGTTCCCACATCGCCAGCGCCGTTATCCGACTCCCACCAAAGAGATCGGCCTGTTCGAAGCCATGATGCCGGCGACGCTCTTCAATCTGCTGGGCATGCCGGGCGTGACGGTGCCGATCGCGCTAGACGCGGCCGGCATGCCCGTGGGCGTGCAGCTTGCCGGTGCGCCTTACAGCGAAGAGCTGCTGCTCGAAATCGCGGTTCGCCTCGAAGAAGCGCGCGGACCTTTCCCGGCGCCGCCCGCGTATGCGTAAACAGATGTGCGTAAATAAAAGGTCCGGGCATTCATGAGCTGTAAGGTGAGCGTACGCAAATCCGGCGATGTTGCCATCCTCGATCTGGAGGGGCGCTTCACGCTGGCCGATGCCGCGGGCGTGATTCGCGGCGCGGTGCAACGGCTCAGCGACGGCGGCAGCCGCCACATTCTGATCAACCTGGCAGGCGTCAACCACATGGATAGCGCCGCGGGCCTGGGTGAGTTGATCGGCAGTTACACGCTGGTCAGCGGCCGCGGCGGTCAACTGAAGCTGCTTCACGCGAATAAGAATGTCATGGACGTCCTGCATGTAACGCGGCTGGATACTGTGTTCGAGATTCACGAGGACGAAGAGGCGGCAGTCCGCAGCTTTGGGCAGACGGCGGCACGTGGTCCCAACTGAGTACTACAAGAAGTCAGACAGTCTTGCTGCCTGCGCGCGTCCCCTGCCGGGGGGCAGGTTTTTAACCTGCAGCCGATTTTCAATCGGCTTGGCGCTGGCCAAAGGTGAATTCGACGGCGGCCGAAGGCCGATTAAAAATCGGCCGCAGGTTGCAAACCTGCCCCACACGGTAATGAAGATTTTGCAGCCTCTCCCTGGCCGCCCGCGCGCTAACTGCTTTAGCTACGGAAGTGGCAGTCCGCATGCTCCATTCTCAGGGGTACAGCACGCGCTGCGGGCACAGAATTGCGCGCGTAAGCTAGCGGCTTGTCATGCCGGGCTGTACGCGAGTCTTGCAAGAGAGGAGATAACAATGCGCAGCTTTCTTATGGGATTTGGCGTAGGTGTTGGGCTCGGGATGCTTTTTGCGCCCAAGGCCGGCTCCGACACGCGCCGCTACATTGCTCAGAAAACCGGTGAAGGCACCGACTACGTCACGCAGCACAGTCAGGACCTGAAAGATTCCGCTTCGGATCTGATCGACCGTGGCCGTTCGGCCGTGATGAGCTCGCGCGAGAAGCTGTCGGATGCCATCGATAACATCCGCGGCGGCTCGCAGGGCCAGTCTCAACCGGGCACGTCGAGCTCGTATTCGAGATCCGATGTAGGCTCCGAGAGCACGGTCAACTCGTAAGCAACGAGGGCAGGTAGCTGCCCTAAAGAGCTAAACTTCGTGGCGCTTGGTGCGTGCCAGCAATTGCGTGGCACGTGCAAGCGCCTTTTCTTCTGCCTCTTGCTGCGTAGCGGCGGCTATGCGCGCCAGGTTAGCGCCCGGCGACACGTTGTCCGCTTTGCAGACGTAGTGATCGCCGAGCTTATACGTCGTCAGGCGCACCTGCCACCCATCAACTGCAAGAATGCGCTCGCTGTAACCTTCCGGACGAACCGTCACGCCTGCGCCGACTTGGCGGATCCCTTCTCGACAGGCGCGCCCACCAGATTGCCCCATTCCGTCCACGACCCGTCGTAATTGAGCACCTTGTTGTGCCCCAGCAAGTATTTCAGAACGAACCAGGTGTGGCTGGAGCGCTCGCCGATGCGGCAGTACGCGATCTCCAGGCCATCACCCTTCGCGCCCTCATTGCCGTAAAGCTGCTGCAATTCCTCAAAGCTCTTAAACGTGCCATCGTCATTGCAGGCTTTGCTCCAGGGCACATTGCGCGCGCCCGGAATGTGGCCGCCGCGCTGGCAGGTCTCCGGAAGTCCTGGAGGCGCGAGAATCTCACCCGTAAATTCCTGCGGCCCGCGCACATCGATCAGGACCGCGTTGCCGGCGCGCTGTGCTTCCTGCACCTGTGGCAGGAACGCGCGCAAGGAGTTGTCCGCGTCGGCGGCCTTATATGGCTTCGCGGCCGCCTTGGCCGTCACGGGTTCGATCTGCAGCTCGCGGCCCTCGGCGATCCACTTCTTCCGGCCGCCGTCCATGATGCGCACGTCCTTGTGGCCGTACAATTTCATCTGCCACAGCGCCCACGCCGCGAACCAGTTATTACTGTCACCATAGAGCACCACCGTCGTATCCGGCGCAATGCCCGAAGCGGTCATCAATTTTTCGAACTGGTCCTTCGGGAGAATGTCGCGGCGCACGTTATCGGACAATTGCGTGTTCCAGTCCCACGCGACCGCGCCGGGCACGTGACCTTCGTTGTACGCCTTGGTGTCGACATCAACCTCCACCACGCGGACGTTCGGATCGTTCGCGTGCGCCGCTACCCAATTGGTATCGGCCAGAACTTCGGGATTTGCGTAGTTGCTCATTTTTATATCCTCATGCTCCTCAAGCCAAATCGAATTTTTCGTGATGCAGCAGCGGGTCGCTCTTCACCAGCACGGGCCGGCGGAGAATGCTCTCCAGCTCCTCCAGATACGTATTCTGGTTGGATTTGAAGGCTTTCGCCACCTCCGGATTCGCCCGCAGAATTACGTTGCCCGTTTCAACCGCCGCCGCCAGTTTGTGCGCCTCCTGCAGAATCTCGCCCATGATGGTCTGCACGCTTTTCACATAGCCCGCGCCCTCGCAATAGGGACACGGCGCGCACAACGCCCGCTCCAGGCTCTGCTTCACGCGCTTGCGCGTGATCGCGACCAGACCGAAATCATTGAACTGCAGAATCTTGTACGGCGCTTTATCGGCGCGCATGGCCTCTTCGAGCGCCTGCATTACCTTCTGCCGGTTCTTGCGTTCGTCCATGTCGATGAAATCGACCACGATGATGCCGCCGAGATCGCGCAGCCGGATCTGACGAACAATTTCTTTCACGGCCTCGGTATTGGTTTTTACGATGGTGTCTTCCAGACGATTCGATTTTCCGACGAATTTGCCTGTGTTGACGTCGATCGCCACCAGCGCTTCGGTCTGGTTGATGACGATCGAGCCGCCCGACTTCAGCCACACCTTGCTGCGCAGCGCGCGGTCGATCTCCGCCTGGACACCGTACTCCTCGAAGATCGGATTCGTGCGCGTATACAACTTCACCCGCCCGATCAACGCCGGCTGAAAGCGCTCTACAAAGCTCAGCACGCTCGCGTACAGCTCTTCGTTGTCCACCCAGATCGTCTTGAATGAGGTCGTGAGCTGGTCGCGCAGAATTCGCTGCACCAGATCGAGATCGTGGTGAAGCAGCAGCGGCGCGGGTTTTTTCTCCGCCTTCTGCCGCATGTCGAGCCAAAGGTTGTAGAGGAAGTGCATGTCCGTCTTCAACTCTTCTTCGCTCTTGTTTTCTGCTGCCGTTCGGCAAATGAATCCGCCGGGCACGCCCTGGCGGTGCGTCTGCAGCACCCGTTTCAGCCGCTGGCGCTCTTCATCCGATGGAATCTTACGCGACACGCCGACATGCTCGACCGTGGGCATGTAAACCACGAACCGCCCTGGCAGTGCGATGTGCGAGGTAATGCGCGCGCCTTTCTGGCCCAGCGGTTCCTTCGCAATCTGAACGATGATCTCCTGGCCTTCCTTCAACAGGTCGGAGATGGATGGCAACGGCGGACGCTCGCGTTCCTGCCGTTCTCTGCCCGAGCGCTGCTCTCTCTGTTCAC
>JAICMB010000579.1 GCA_025929455.1 Bryobacteraceae bacterium
GATCCGTCGAAGCGTTCACAGCCGCTTCGCCGCCTTCGAGCAGCGCTTTGCGCACGGCGGGATCGGTCAGTTTCGTGGTTGCGAGCGCGGCCTTGGCGGCCTGCGCAGGTGTGCGCCCG
Source organism: Bryobacteraceae bacterium (assembly GCA_025929455.1). Next base: position 120 of record JAICMB010000579.1, read on the forward strand.
CCGAGCGCAGCAGTCACATACGGATCGCCGGAGCCGAGCTTCGATACCGCGTCCGACAGCGCCACCGTCATGAGCGCCTCTTCCATGGGAATGTAAACCGGGGCTGGCGAGAGCAGTTGGAATCGAAGTGACGCAAGTTGTGCATCGTGAAAACCGGGCAGGCGCTGGCCATCCGGCTTCTTAATCTCCTGCACGTATTGCACAAGCTGCACGGTCCTGGCCGCCAGTTCCGAGCCGGTCCGCCGGAAGAAAACCTTGTTCACCTCGCCGCGCGCTTTCTGTTCCGCCGCCGCGATCGCATCCCAAGCCTCGCCGTACTTGGCCTGAATATCGGGACGAGCGCGCACCGCCTGCCGGAACTCCTGTTCCTCCTGCACTTTCTTGGACCAGATGCGCGCGTTCTGCAATCCTTGATATTCGCCGGTCAGCGCCTTGCGCGAGTTTTCCAGGCCGAACACGTTGGTTTCCGCTTCGCGCTCCTGCTCCGCGCCGCGCGATGAATATGCGCGTAACGCTTTCAGCCGGCTATCGATCAGGGTCAAAATCGCGGGCAACGAAGAGTTGCGCTCGGTTTCGAGTTGCGCCAATGTCAGATCGCGCTGCGTGGAGCCGGGATGCCCCGAAACGAAGACCAGTTCGCCGTCGGAGGCGCCATGCGAATTCCACTTCAAATAGCTGGGGCTGTGAATCGGCTTGTCGTTTTCATATACACGGAACAGCGCCATGTCGAGGTCGTATCGCGGGTACGTGAAGTTATCCGGGTCGCCGCCGAAAAACGCCGCCTGCTTTTCGGGAGCGAACACGATGCGCACATCGGTGTATTTCTTGTACCGATAAAGCCAGTATTCGCCGCCGTGGTAGAGGTCCACAACGTCGGAGCGCAGCCCGGTCGTGTCCAGACTTTCTTTTGACATCCTTGCGATTTCAGCCTGCCGGGCTTCGAGCGCCTGTTTATCGTTCATGCCCGGCTTCACCGCGCCCAATACGCGCGTCGTCACGTTCTCCATCGATTCGAGGACGTTCACCTCGAGATCGGTGGTTTTCATTTCCTCGCTTTCGTTGACGGCGTAGAAACCGTCCCTGACGTAGTTCTTCTGAGGCGTCGACGCCTTCTGTAATTGGAATGACGCAACGTGATGATTGGTGAGCACGAGCCCATTCGGGCTGACAAACGATCCAGAGCCGCCGTCATTAAAACGAACGCTCGCGAGGCGCAGGTGGTCTAGCCACTGCTTCGTCGGGGTGAATCCATATCTCTTCTGAAGTAGGGCCGTGGGGGGATTATCGAATGTCCACATGCCCTCGTCGGCCATGCAAACCGCGCCGGTTAGCGCGGCCGCGACGGCCAAACTGTAGGTGAGTAGTCTCATAGGCCCAGTTTATCCCGCGGGTATTGCGAGCCCTTTCCGTTACAGCCGTCCCGCAACGCGGCGGAAGAACTCGAGGCTTAACTGTGCATTGCGGGACCAGCGATACCGGTCGCGCGCGAGTTGACGTCCTGCCTGTCCCAGGTGCATTCGCAACTCCGCGGATTCGAGCAGGCGTTCGAGAGCGGAGCGAAGTTCGGCGGCACTGCGGGGGTCGACGTAGAGGGCGCCTCCGCCCGCGACTTCGGGCAGGCAGCTCGTGTTCGACGTGATCACCGGAACGCCCGCGGCCATAGCTTGGCCGACCGGCAGGCCAAAGCCTTCGTACAGCGAAGGATAAATGAAGCCAACAGCGCCCGCGGTCCAGCCGGGCAGGTCGGATTCGGGGATGTATCCGAGGTAGCGTACGCCGGCGGTGCCGGAATTGAGCCGCGCCAGCGTCTGTTCACAATGCCAGCCGGGAGAGCCGATGATTACGAGGTCAAATTCATTCCGGAACCGCATGGCGCTCCAGGCATCGAGCAACGTGTCGACGTTCTTGCGCGGCTCGATCGTGCCGGTGTACAGGACGTAGGGCTTCTCGGACGGGCGCGGCGCGGCATCGAAGTACGCGTCCGCGATGCCGCAGTGAATCGTGGTGATGCGCTCCTCGGGTATTCGGAGAAAGCGGATCGCATCCTGGCGTGTGTTTTCAGAGATCGCGATCAAGCTGACCGCTTTTTTGAACACGGCGCTCGCGGCGCTGCGGTCCGCTTGCACGTTAGCGGCGGTGTGCAACTCCGGCATCGTCCACACCGTGAGATCGTAGATGGTCGCGGTGATGCGCGTGCGCGGCAGATTGCGACGGATCTGGTTGGACACGTGAAATATATCGGGCCGCCCCGCGACTAACCGCAGCAGCGGTGAAGCGGGCAGGTTGGAGGCGAACACCGTGGCAAGACGCGGCCAAGTGCCGAGCGGGCCGAGCACCGAGCGGTCGTGCAGCAGGGGTCCGGTATCGCCCAGAAACGGAAATGCCGCGATCGTCTCACCCGTCGCCGCCTGCGCGCGCAGATTGCGAATCCAATTCCAGAGATAGGTTTTGACGCCCGCACTGCGCATCAGCAGCGGGCTTGCGTCGATGAGTACGCGCATGCGTTGTACTTCACCTTGTCAGATTCTCCGCAGCGCGCACGGATCCAGTGGCGCAGCAGCCTCTGCTGGCTGCGCTTCGTCCGCTGCACTGCGATCTGCCGGTTTGCGGTTGCGGCTCCGCTGCCGTGTGGGGCAGGTTGTCAACCTGCGGCCGATTGTCAATCGGCCCACGTCCGCACGCGGAGGGCACCGCGGGGTTCATCGCCGCCCCAACAACATTCGCCGGTCCATCGGAAGGCCGGTTAAAAACCGGCCGCAGGTTGATAACCTGCCCCCCACAGAGCAGCGGAGCCGCAACCAAACCGTACGCGACTGGGCCGCGCCGGTCAGCCCGGGGCATCGTGCGGCGGTGGACGAGGCGGGTTTGGCAACCCGCCGC
>JAICMB010000607.1 GCA_025929455.1 Bryobacteraceae bacterium
ACTATCTACGCACAGGAGACGCGGTGCGGGCGCTGCCCGAGTTTGGGCGCGCACTGGCACTGAAGCCGGGCGACGCCGGAGCGCTAAACAATCGCGGCGTGGCGTTGCTTGCGCTGCATCAGGCTGAAGCCGCACGGCAGGATTTCCTGCGCGCGCTCGAGCGCGATCCGTGCCTTAAAGACGCGCGCGAAAACCTGGCCGCCGCGGGCGGGCGCGTGCCCGCCGCGCCTGTTTGCCGGTAATAAATGCGTGCGGCGACAAATGGCCGATTTGAAAAAGCGGAACCGCCGTGCGGTTATCCATCTCAACGCCGATCGCGTGCGCGTGACTCATGGCGCGGCCTACTCTGGAGCGCGCGCACCGCAGCAGCACGGCTGAATCCGCGTGGTGATTCGTAGACAAGTTGCGAGGCGCGCAACGCGCCGCTTGCGCCCGGTTGGCGGCACCGATCGCGCTGCGCTTTGTCGAGAAGCGCGGTGAATGCGTACCACCGTTCCGCCGCTCGATCGCGCGCCAAGGCCCGGCGGCGTTTCCCGCGGTCCGGGTCAGAAATGTACATGAATGCCATTCCGCCTAGAAAACCTGGGATGGCAATGTTGGTGCGTTTCATAACGCCTCCCGGCAGGCTGATTTGGAGCGGCCGTCACCGGCCCCGAGATTGGATGCGTTGCCCGGATACGCGTTTCGACGTGACCGGAATGTGACGCGGCGCGCGCTACGCTAATCCTGAATGCCCGCACAATTGCCGGATGGCAGTCACGGCCCGCTGGTGGGAATTTATCCGGGCTCCTTCGATCCGATCACGGCCGGCCATCTCGATCTGATCGAGCGCGGCTCGCGGCTCACCGACAAGCTCATCGTGGCGATCCTGCGCAACGAGCGAAAGCAAGCGCTGTTCAGTGTGGCGGAGCGCATTGAGATGGTTCATGAAGCCATTGGCGGCGCGCCCAATATCGAGGTCACCGCGTTCGAGGGCCTGCTTGTAGACTTCGCCGCGGCGTGCGGCGCCACGCTGATCGTCCGCGGCATTCGCGCCATTTCCGATTACGAGTACGAGCTCCAGATGGCGTTGATGAACCGGCGCCTGAGGCCTGAAATCGAGACCGTTTTCCTCATGGCCGGCGAAGCGTATTCGTTCATCAGCTCGCGCCTGGTGAAGGAAGTAATCCGCTTTGGAGGCAATATCAGCGGCCTCGTGCCGCCCTCCGTAGAAGGTAGACTAAGAAGGAGACTCGCTCTCCAACACACCCAGAACCTAGAAGAAGAAGGATAGACGTGCAAGCTACGCTCGAACTCGCAGATCGTATTTCCCTGATCAGTGAATCGTCAACGATGAAGGTTGCGGCGGAAGCCGGCCGCCTGCGGCAGGAAGGTGTTGACGTCGTAGATTTCGGCGCCGGGGAACCGGATTTTCCGACGCCGGACAACATCAAGAAAGCCGCCATCGATGCGATCAATGCCAACTTCACCAAGTACACCGCAACGGGCGGCATTATCGAGCTGAAGAAGGCGATTTGCGAGCGCCACCACACCGATTACGGCACCAATTACAGCCCCGCCGAGTGCATCGTGACGGTCGGCGGCAAGCACGCCATTTTCAATCTCACGCAAGCCCTTCTCGATCCCGGCGACGAAGTTCTGATCCCGGTTCCGTACTGGGTCACGTACAAGGACGTCGTGAATTACGCAGGCGCGAAGTGCGTCTTCGTGCCGACCAGCGAAGAGGACGCCTTCCGCTTCAACGCCGCCACGCTCGCCCCGCACATCACCCCGCGCACGCGCCTGATGATTATCAACTCGCCGTCCAATCCCAGCGGCGCCGTGCTGACTCGCGAAGAATTTGAAGAGATCTATCAGCTAGCCGCCAAGCGCGACATCTGGCTCCTTACGGACGAGTGCTACTGCCGCTTCCTGTACGACAGCGAGCCGTTCTCCATCGCTTCGATGCCGGGCGCGAAAGACCACGTCGTGATCGCGGGTTCCTTATCGAAGACGTACGCGATGACAGGATGGCGCATCGGTTTCGCGCTCGCGCCGCAACCCGTGATCGGCGGCATGACCAAACTGCAAAGCCACTCGACGTCGAACCCGACATCCATCGCGCAGAAGGCCGCGATCGAAGCCTTGCGCGGCCCGCAGGACTCGGTCGGCGCGATGCTCGCCGAATACCGCAAGCGCCGCGATTACGTCGTCGGACGGCTGCGAGCTATACCGGGCGTGCGCATTGCTGAGCCGCAGGGCGCATTCTACGTTTACCCGAATATCTCAGTTGCATTCGGCAACGGCATTTCGTCGGCGATGGAGTTCTCCGAAAAGCTCTTGAAGGAAGCGCACGTGGCCGTCGTGCCCGGCGAAGCGTTCGGCACCGAGGAACACATCCGCATCTCCTACGCGACTTCAACGAAGGAACTCGGGCGCGGATTGGACCGTATCGAGAAATTCATCCGTGAACGGTAGCGCCTCGAGTCCCGCGTCCGCACACACCGGCCCGCTGCGGCTGCGCGCGGAGCTACATCCTTATGTTTGGGGCGAGGAGACCTGGTTCCTCGCTCCGACACCGCATTCCATCCTGGTGAAGCACATCCGCACCCGGGACCGTCTTTCCGTTCAAGTGCATCCCTCCGGCGCGAACGGCAAAACCGAGATGTGGCACATCGCCGCATGCACGCCGGACGCGGAGATCGCGCTGGGCTTGAATACGACCGTCACCAAAGACGCTTTACGCCGCACGGCCGAAACCGGCGAGATCGAAGCATTGCTGAACAGACTCCGTCCCGCAGCGGGCGCCAGCTACTTCGTTCCGGCCGGTACTGTACACGCGCTCGGCGCCGGTCTCGAACTCTGGGAAATCCAGCAGTTC
>JAICMB010000162.1 GCA_025929455.1 Bryobacteraceae bacterium
AAGACAAAGCTTGAGGCTGCCGACGCCGGCCATGCCGAAGCGCGGCGCCTCGAAGCCTGCGCCGCCGAACGCTTGAAAACGCTGCTGTCCATCAACGGAAAGCGCACCGTCGATTCGTTCCATCGCGAGTTAGGCAAGATCGTGTGGGACTATTGCGGGATGTCGCGCAACGCCGCCGGTCTTGAGCGCGGCATCGAGGAGATTCGTGAACTGCGGCAGGAATACTGGCAGAATGTGCGCGTGCCTGGCAGCGCCGAGGACCTGAACCAGTCGCTCGAAAAGGCCGGCCGCGTGGCGGATTTCTTTGAACTCGCGGAGCTGATGTGTATCGACGCGCTCGACCGCAACGAGAGCTGCGGCGGTCATTTCCGCGAGGAGTATCAGACGCCCGAAGGCGAGGCGCTGCGCAACGATGAAGACTATTCTTACGTGTCGACGTGGTTTTATCAGGGCGATGGAGCACCGCCCCGCAAAGAGAAAGAGCCGCTAACGTTCGAGTACGTGCATCCCAGCCAGCGCAGCTACAAGTAATGCGAATTATTCTCCACATCTGGCGCCAGAGAAGCGCAAACGAGCGTGGCCGCATGGTGCGGTACGAACTCGGCAACGTCAACCCCGACATGTCCGTGCTGGAAATGCTGGACGTGTTGAACGAAGAGCTCATCGAAAAGGGTGAGGAACCGGTCGCGTTCGAGCACGACTGCCGCGAGGGCATCTGCGGAACGTGCGGCTTCATGATCAACGGCGTGGCGCATGGTCCGTTGCGCGGCACCACGGTGTGCCAGCTCACCATGCGGCATTTTAAAGACGGGCAGCAGTTGTATCTCGAGCCTTGGCGCGCGAAACCGTTTCGAGTGATCAAGGACCTCGCGGTGGACCGTAGCGCGTTCGACCGCATTATTGCCGCGGGCGGTTACATCACGAGTCCCACCGGCAGTGCGCCGGACGGCAATGCCATTCTGGTTCCGAAGAACGAGTCGGACCGCGCTATGGATGCGGCCGCTTGCATCGGTTGCGGAGCTTGTGTCGCCGCGTGTCCCAATGCTTCGGCGGCGCTGTTTACGGGCGCAAAGATCACGCATCTCGGCGTTCTGCCGCAGGGCCAACCCGAGCGCGAGCGCCGCGCCATTAGCATGGTCGCGCAGCATAATGCCGAAGGATTCGGCCAATGCACCAGCATCGGCGAATGCCAGGCGGTCTGCCCCAAGGAGATCAAGATCGAAGTGATCGCGCGCATGAACCACGATTTCCTTGGCGCGGCCTGGAAGCGCCGCGAACGCCTGACCGCCGGCGGCATGTTCACGCGCTGGAGCACCGGCTCGCGGCTGAAGCAGGACCGCGTACCCGCCATGGCTTCCAGCCAACCGGGTCAACCTAAACTTACGGAGCCGCGACCGTAAGGGAGCGGACAGGCCCGCGCGCTCACGAACAGAAAGTCTTGAAAATGTTCGCGTTGCATGCGATTCTAATACCTGCGGCGTTTGCCCGCGATAATAAAGACAGGACTTCGCATGGCCAGCACAATTTGGAAGGGTCATCTGACCTTTGGGCTCGTTTCTTTTCCTGTAAAGCTTTATTCGGCGGCGCGCGCCGACAGCATCAGTTTCAATCAGCTTCACAAAACCGATAACTCCCGCATCCGCCAGGTTATTTACTGCAAGGCCGAGGACAAAGAAGTGCCGCGCGCGGAACTCGTGAAAGGCTACGAGTACGAGAAGGACAAGTTCGTCATCATCGACGACGAAGACATCAAGAAGATCGCGCCGCCAACCGCGCGCACGATGGAGATTTTGGAGTTCGTAAAGTCCGCCGAAGTCGACCCGGTCTATTTCGAGGCGTCCTATTACATGGCGCCGGACGAAGCGGGCGAGCGTCCCTACGCGCTGCTCTATGACGTGCTGAAGAAGTCCGGCTACGTCGGCGTGGCGAAAATCGCGATGCATAGCCGCGAGCACATCGTCATCTTCCGGCCGGGCCAGTACGGGTTGCTGATGCACACGATGTACTACACCAACGAGGTGCGCAAAACCGACGAGTTCCGTACGGACGCCACGCTGGTCGGGGACAAAGAGCGGCAGCTCGCCGAGATGCTGGTGGAGTCATTGGCGGCGGCGTTCGAGCCCGAAAAATACCACGACGCTTATCGGGACAATCTGCAGACGATGATCGACGCGAAGGTAAAGGGCCAGGAGATCGCCGCAACCCCGGCGCCCGCGCCCGCGAAGGTGATCGACATCATGGAAGCGCTGCGCCAGAGCTTGCAGATGTCCAAGAAACCCGCGGGGTCAAGTATCACGCTCGAAGCGGAACCGGCCGTGAACAAGCCCAAGAAGCGCACCGCGGGACGCCGCGCCGCAGAAGCCTAGCGGGATAATAGCGGCAGGTGCGGGCCGCGCTTGCATTCGCAATTCTGCCTTTGGTGCTCGCCATCCCACTGCAAGCGGGATGGAAGATCACGACCGTAACGACGGACGGCGGCGCGCGGTTCACAGAGACGGAGTACTCCTCCGGCCAACGATATCGCCGCGATTCAAAGGATGGCGGCGTAATTATCGATTTTGCCGCGTCACGCCAGATCGCCTGGAGCGTCCCGTCGCGCGAATACGTCGTGCACCGGATCAAGCCCGACAAACACCCGGAAACGACCGGTCCGGTAATCGTGTTTCACCTCGATACAAAAGATACCGGTGAACGCCGCACGATGTTCGGCCGCAACGCGCGGCATCTGATCACGCGCGAATGGCGCGAGAGTGCACCGGGCGAGGGCTCCGTCACGGACGCATGGTACGTCGATGTCGATTCGCTGCCGCCGATGAAAAACGGCGTTGGAGTCGCGGTATTGACTGCGGGTGCGGCGCGGCCGGCGGTCGACATTAAACGCACCGGCGCCGCCATCCGCGGATTAGCCGTGCTGGAAACCAAAACCGGCGCTGCCGGCGCGTTTACGAGACACGTAACCGACCTTTATGAAGGCCCGCTCGACCCCGCCCTGTTTTCGCCGCCGCCAGGTTACCGCCTGGGCCCGAGATCCTGGCTTGAGCAGTTCGAGGACTTGCTCGCGGGCCTGTTCCACTAAAGCTATACAGAAAATTCGTGTCCCGGCCGATAACTCGCTAGATGATCGATCGGCTCGCCCGCACGCTTGCTGTACTCGTGCTGCTCGCGATGTCGGCGCCCAAAGTCGCGCCCGTTCGAGGAGCGCCGCTGCAAACGATCGCGCTGCACTTCGTTTCTATATTGACGGCCTGGTGGATCACCGTGCCCGCGCACGAACGCCGGCGTGCGGCGGTGTGGGCTACGGCGATCGGCGCGGCGTTGCCGGCCCTGTTTTACATCGTAGGATGGCCCCTAATGCGTGGCCCGGAGCTGGCCGCGAGTTGTTTCGCGTCCGGCATGCTTCTCTATCTCGCAATTCGGGCGTGCCAAACTACCGTATTTGTCGCCCCGTTCATGTTGGCGGCGTTCAGCCCGATTTTCGTCGCGGTGATTTCCATCACGCTCGATGCCGTGCCCGCGTGGACACCGGTGATCTTCGATGCGGCGATTTACCGCGTCGAAGCAGCGTGGGGCGCGCCTGGGTTCGCCGTGGGCCGCTGCTTTATGCAGTGGTGGTGGCTGAAGTGGCCATGCATCGCAGTGTATGTGTTACTGCCGGCCGCTGAGGTGGCCGCGCTCGGCATGTACCTGCGCGCGCGGGAGCGCTTTCGCGCGAACATCCCAGGCGTTCTGCTGCTGGCCGGACCGCTCGCTTTCCTGTTCTATTTCATTTGTCCGGCGGTGGGGCCGGTACACGTGTTTCCGGCCGATTTTCCGCTCCGAACGCCGGTGGTGGAACATGCTTCGGTTGCTGCTGACGCGCTGCGAAACGCGATGCCCTCCATGCATGTGGGCTGGGCGATTCTGTTGTGGTGGAACATGCGCGTGCTAGGGCGGTGGTGGAACCGTGGCGGCCTGCTGTTTCTCGCCATGACCGTCCTGGCCACGCTCGGAACAGGCGAGCATTACGTGCTGGATTTGATCGTGGCGCTCCCGCTGGCATTCGGGTGGCAGGCGCTGTGGGAACGTTATTGGTTAGCGGGCGCTACCGGCGTGGCAGTTAGCGCGCTCTCTTGTGCCTTGGTTCGGCTTTCGCCGGGCGCATCCATTTCACCGGCCGTGCTGGGTTTTGCGATCGCCGCCGGTGCGGCCGTATATTCGTTCGCGGTCGTGCGGACTTTGTCGCGTCAGCCCGCGCATTCACCGCGGCCGAGCTTCAGCGAGAACGCGCCTTCGTCGCCCCAGTCGCGGAACAGCTCGGGCGAGTACTCGGCGGGTTTGGCAAGGTCGGCGGTCAACGCGCGGAACGTCTCCACTTTGTAGCGCAGCACGTAATCGCGGAAGCGCTCGCCCGCGGCACGATTTTCGATGAAGTGATCGAGTACGCGGCGCACCGCAACCGTCGCGAACTTCGCCGGAAGGCTCTGAATCGCCATGCCGAATTTCATCATGCCCTCACCGTCGAAACCTCCGCCGAGCAGCATCTGATAATACGGCACTTCCTTGCCGTCGACCTTACGAGCGTTTCCGTAAAATCCGATATCGCCTAACCAATGCTGGCCGCACGCATTCGGGCACCCGCTCACGCGAATCGCGAGCCGCCGCACTTCCGGATCGTCATAGCCCGCCACCGCGTCCGCCAGCACCTTCCCCATGTTCATGGATTTGGTCAGGCCCAGGTTGCAGCTATACGCGCCAGGGCAGGTTACGACGTCGTCAATTTCGTGCGCACCGGCACCGTCGAGCTCGATCTGGCGCAGCGCCGCGTACACGCGGTGCAGATTGCGTAACGGAATAAACGCGATATTCAGGTTCTGATCGATGCCCGCGCGCAGCAGATGGTCGCCCGCGTCCTCGGCCAAGCGCGCCAGAGCCCGCATCTGATCGCCCGTAAGATTGCCGTTCGGCACTTTTACGGTGACCACGGCGTAGCCGGTCTGCTTTTGCTCGCGCACGTTCGTTTCGAGCCACGCATCAAACTGCGGATCGGGCGCAGCGGAATTCAGCACCGGCAGATCGTTGCCTTGGCCAAGCGGAGGCGGTACGGCCTGAAAGCCGCCGAAGCCATCGGGCACCGCCGCCGGCAACGGGATGCCGCCGTTTTCCAGGATGTCCTGGTATTCGCGCTCGATCTGATCTTTTACCCAGTCCCAGCCGCGCTCACGCAAAACGAACTTCAGGCGCGCCGTGTTCTTGTTGTTGCGCGTGCCGTGTTTATTGAACAAGCGCAGGACGGCTTCGATGCGGTGAACCAACTGGTCCGCTGGTAGAAACTCGTCGAGCAACCGCGACTCGCTCGGCAGCGGCCCAAGTCCACCGCCGATCACTACGCGAAACCCGTGCACGCCGTCGCGAATCTGCGCACGCAGCCCCACATCGTGGATATGCGTCGCCATGCAGTCTTCCGCACATGCTGAGAATGCAATCTTGAACTTGCGCGGCATGCTGTCGGTCAGTTCCTTATGCAGGAACGCGAACGCGATGCGCTGCGCGTACGGGCGCACATCGAACGGCTCCTCGGGAAGCAGGCCGCTCAGCGGGCAGCACGTGACGTTGCGGACGGTGTTGTAGCAGGCCTCGCGCGTGGTGAGCCGGGCGTCGGCCAGCCGGTGCAGCAGCGGCGGAACGTTCGCGAGCGGCACGAAGTGGAACTGCATGTTCTGCCGCGTGGTCAAGTGACCCTTGCCGCCGCCATAGACGTCGGCGATTTCCGCCAGCGTACGGATTTGGCGCGTGGTCAGAACCCCGCTCGGAATCTTGGTGCGGACCATGTGCACGTCGGGTTGGCGCTGGCCGTAGATGCCGCGGCGCAGCCGGAACGCCCGAAACTGATCGGCGGTAAGCTCACCGGCCGTGAAGCGTTCTGCAGCTTGGCGGAAATCCTCAATGTCCTGGCGGACGATGGCGTCGTAATCCGCGCCGAGCTGCCTTTCGGGTACAGTTGCGGCTTGGTCTATCATGGCAAATCCCCTAATTACCTATCGAGATTAGCAGATTAGCCCCGCCGTGGCAATCCCTCGATCGGTAAACCCTCAATCAGCGCGCTAGTTGACCCGGCTGCGCCGCGTAAGATGACGCGGGCGGCGCAGTCGGTTTGTTCAGACTCGCACCCGGTCCGAGGTCGACTGGGAGAGCGGCGGGCGCTCGCGCGACCTGCCCCTTGCGGGCTTCGTCGATGTTGACGTTATACGTGCTCAGGATCTGACCCGTGGCCAGATGCACATTGAGGCGCGCGCGGATGTACTGCTCCTCGGCTTGGACTTCCGAGAACTGAGCGGTCGCAAGGTCGCGCTGCGTTTGGATGACCTGGAAGATGGTCGACGCGCCGAGCGCGTATTTCTTCTGTTCGGCGTCGAGCGTCTGCTCTTCCAGAACGCGCTGTTTTACCGCCGCGTCGTAACGGGCGCGCGCCTGCTGCTGCGCGACAACCGCGTTCTGTACATCCACTCGAATCTGGTTAGCCTGCTTCTGCAGGTCGATTTCGTTCTGCCGTAGCGTGAGCTGATCTCGCGCGTAATCGGCCTGTGCAGCCCGATTGCGCAGTGGAATGCTGAGTTGCAGTCCCACGCGATAGTTCGGGAAATTGTGGCCGAACACCTGGCCTAGCAGCGAGCCGTAACCGCCGACAAAGGTCGGATCGACGGACCGAAAACCTTGACCTTGACCTTGCAGCGGAGGCAGCGGGTTGACGATGCCCACCTGGCCCTGGTTGGTAAGGTCCGCGAACGCATCGAGCCGCGGCAACAACGCGTTACGGTCGCCATGCAGCGTGATCGTGGTGTTCTGGAGATTGATGCGGCTCTGGGAAAGCTCCGGGCGGGACGCGAGTGCCAACTGTTCAAGGTCCTGGATCGGTTGCACGGGCTCCGTCGCATCGATGCGAATGCGATCCGTCGGCACGATATGCGCGGCCGCGATCATGGGATTTGCGACCCCCGTGCGGCTCAGCGCATTCTTTAGAATCGTTTCCTGTTGCAGAACGTTCGTCTCGGCGATGGTGAGGTCCTGCTGGCGCGCCGCTACTTCGGCTTCCGCGCGAACGATTTCGATCGGCGCCAGAGTGCCGACCTCGACCTGCTTCTTGTTGTCCTCGTAGAGTTTCTGCGAAACCTTGAGCGCCTGCTCGGCAACCTTGACGTTTTCCTGGAACGCAACCAGGTCCCAGTAGAGCCCGGCCACGTTCGCGACGGTGTTGATGACCTGC